>DATMSO010000056.1:0-32010 GCA_035565335.1 Methylovorus sp. | reverse complement strand
AATCAGGGGTAATCTGTGTCAGTTTGGATGACAGAAGTCAGATTAACCAGATTCTGTTGGCTGCTTAACCAGCAGAAACCATGGATAGATCATAGCGGGCGGTTATTGCTTAACGATGACAGCGGTGTAACGCTTTGTAAGAGTTTTTTCGAGCTTGTTTAAAAGTGTTACAAATTGCTAACTTAGCAGCAGTAGTTAAAGTGAAAAAATAAAGGCTGCAAATGCAGCCTATGGTGGAATGCTGTCGCGAGACCGCGACAGTCAGTTGCCTTGAAAACGCTTTGCCTATCAGGCGGATTTCTTGAACTGCAGACTTTCCACACAAAAATTCTTGATTTTGCCGTCTACCGCATCGCGTGCAAAACCAATCCCCAGCATCAGGGCGTCGTCCTTATTGCCAAACCCGTTACCCGGGCATGGAGGTGCCATGACGGAACTGCGCAGGCTGTCCTGCAGCGCCATGATGGTGACTGAGGGGTAGTAACGTTCGGCTTTTTGATAAAAGGTAGCGCTAAGTTCGTAGCCGTTATAGGTGTGGGTAATAATCATGATTACTCCTTCCTAGCTCATATTGCTGAAACGTGGATGACGCTTCATCATAAGCAGGCTTTGTGCCAGATTGATGACAATCGGAAAAAAGTAGCGAGCGACTAGCAGTTATGAATGTCTGATTTCGGCTTGAACTGGGCCCCTGGCCTTTGTTGCAGGCCGTCAGGCGCGGGGTTTCTTGCGTTTGCCTAGCAGGAATAACACGATGCTGAGCGGCAAAACCAGCACACCGATCAACAGATAGATATTACGGAAGATGCTGAAAGGTGGTGCAGCTTGCGCCACAATCGATTTCACCGCACTGATGGGCAGCATGCCCTGCTGGTTGTCATTATCCAGAAACACCAGCAGGTCACCATTTTTTGTATAGTCCTTTACTATGAGCTGGCAGCCTTCGCTCGATGGTATGCCTGGGAGCGATGCAGCCTCTTCACAATGGGCATAACGCGTGGTGATGATGGATGCGCGTTGCTGGGCTACTCCCAGCTCCAGCATGATGCCTATGATGATCAGGACCACGGCGGAACTGGACAGTAAAACAAAGGTTTCTTTTTTCATAATGGCGCTTCAGGTGTTCAAGTGGGAGCCACTGTCTGGGTGGCAAAAAATCCATGCGATATTCTAGCGCAAGAGGGCGCTAAACCCCATCAGAACATAGGGTTTATGCGGCTAAGCTGCTGATTAGTTTAAGCTGTCATGGCATTTTTCATTGCTTAAGTAGTCAACTTGGCGCATAGTGCTGCACTTGGTAAAAAATAGTCTTCCTTGTGCGTTGCGCATTTGCGCTGCACATGTCTTCGCTTTCTTGCCTCGCGTGTTGTCCCGCATGTCCCATGTGGCCAACATATTCACACACACAATCTTTAATTTTCTAAAAGGATGGAGTCAGCGATGGCAAAAGAAGAACTGATCGAAATGAGTGGCGTAGTCGCCGAAATCCTGCCGGATTCCCGTTTTCTGGTTACGCTGGAAAATGGTCACAAGCTGGTAGCGTATACCGCAGGCAAGATGCGCAAGAACAATATCCGCATTCTGGCGGGAGACAAGGTAACGCTGGAATTGTCGCCTTATGACGTCAGCAAGGGCCGTATCACCTTCCGTCATATCGAAAACCGCGGTGCATTTGTGCCACGTCGTCGCACTTATTAGGCCTGTTTTCAATTCAGTTTCAAGCAAATATATTTAAATATTGATTGACAGGGCGCCGATTACTGCGTAAAACCTTTTACAGGCGTTTGTAATTAAGAATTAATAATTTGTTTTATATGGTTTTTATTCAAACTTTCGGGGAGCCTCCCTTTTAGTTAGAAAGTATCAAAATGGCAACAGGTATTGTAAAGTGGTTCAATGATTCCAAAGGCTTCGGCTTTATTACTCCCGATGACGGTGGCAGCGATCTGTTCGCGCACTACTCGGCAATTGCCGACACCGGCTATAAGAGCCTGAAAGACAACGATCGCGTTTCTTTCGAAGTCATCGATGGCCCTAAAGGCAAGCAAGCATCGAACATTCAAAAAGCCTAATCCTGTATTAGGTTTGATGTGAAAAACGGAGCCTAGTGCTCCGTTTTTTATTGTCCGTCGTTCCTGTCTAATTTACAGTGTCTTAATCTGCCGCCGCTTCTAGCCGCCCAGCCCCAGCTCATCATCGAATTTTGGATAGACGCGTACCAGCAAGATGCGTGGCCCCACCATTTTTTTGACGACGATGCTGAATTGATCGAATTCGATCTTTTGGCCTTCCTCAGGCAAATCACCCAGTTTCCAAAGTATCAATCCGCCTACGCTATCGGCTGCGTTGGAATCGATATCAATGCCCAGCGTCCGCTCCAGGGTGGGAATCGGCAGGCTGGCCTTGCCCAGCAGTGAGCCATCATCCAGCTTGGTCCATTCGCTGAGCGACTGTCTGAATTCATCGCGTATCTCGCCAACCAGAGCACTCAGCAGATTGTCCAGTGTGACAAATCCTACCGGCGGGCTGCCCTCATACCCCACCACGGTAAAATGCGGTGCACCTTGCTGAAAGCGCCTGAACAGCTCGGTTGCCGGCAGCTCGGGCGAGACCATGGCAATCGGGCGCACCAGGTCTTCAATATCGTCCAGACGGCCTTTGTGCTGGGCCACAAACAGGTCTTTCAGGTGGATGATGCCAATGACTTCGCCTGAGGTTTCCATGTAGGGGTAGCGGCTATAGCGCTGCTGCACAATTTTCTGCAAATTGGTTTCCAGGCTATCTCCTTCATGCAGCACCACGGCTTCGTGGAATGGCCGCATGACATCCGCCACATCCAGTTCGCGGAAATCGATGGCCTGGGCCAATACACGCCACTCGCTGCGACTGAATTTATCGTCCGCGCGCGAGCTGCGGAGTATGACCTTAAGTTCGTCGGCCGAGTAATGCGCGTCATGAGAGGTTGTATTTTTGAGCCCCAGCACACCCAGCACCAGATTGGCACTGTGGTTGAGTATCCAGATGGCGGGATACATGAGCCAGTAAAAACCATAGAGAGCGGGCGCCGTCCACAGGCCGATCTTTTCAGCTGAGCGGATGGCAAGGGATTTGGGGACCAGCTCGCCCACCACGATGTGCAGGAAGGAGATAATGAAAAATGCCAGTGATAACGCCACCAGATGAACAATACGCGGGCTATCGATGCCGGCTGCCTGCAACATTGGCGTCAGCAGTTCGGCGAAGGCAGGTTCCCCCACCCAGCCCAACCCCAGCGAGGCAAGGGTGATGCCAAGCTGGCAGGCTGAAAGATAGGCATCGAGCTGGCCATGGACGCGTGTCAGTATGCGGCCACGCCAGCCATAAGTTTTCGCCATGGCACGAACGCGAGTGGCGCGCAATTTGACGAGGCCGAATTCTGCGGCCACGAAAAATCCGTTCAATAACACCAGCAATCCGGCAAAAATAATTAGTAATACATCGGTCAGCATGTCGCATGGGCTTTCGGGGGTGGCCTGCGCTCTTTAGACGGGAGGCAGGAAAATTGTGCAAACAGCCACAGCAGAGATTATCCATTAAAAGCGATGGCTGCGCCTACTTAAGCGTTGGCGCGGCTTGCGTGGCAATCGGCCTGGGCATGGCGGGCGAAGCTCTTTTGCCGGTGGAACTATCCTGTCATATTGTTTGCCCATAGAACGCTGCAAAGAGGCCGCCACCACCTGCTGTTGGGCTGGATATGGCGGCGACTGGATGAGGTATCAGGAGGCAATGGTGAAACGTTTATTGGAATGTCTGGTATGCATGACCTTGCTGTTACCCGTCGCGGGGATGGCCGCAAGTCTGGAAGAGGCCAAAGCTGCCGTGGATGCAGGAAAGTTTGCGCAGGCCGCCACGATATATCGCGAGCTGGCAGCAGCAGGCGATGCCAAAGCGCAGTACAACCTTGGCCTGATGTATGCCAGAGGCGATGGCGTATCGGAGAATCCTCAGGAAGCAGTGAAGTGGTATCGGTTATCGGCGGAGCAGGGTTTTCCTGAGGCGCAATATGCTCTGGGCGTGATCTACTTCAGCCGGGATGCCGGGGTGACCATGGATTACGACGAGGCAATCAATTGGTATCGCAAGGCTGCCGAGCAGGGCCATGTGCGATCCCAGCTGAATCTGGGTATTGTGTATTTGCGTGGCGATGTGGTCGCGCAAAATATTCCGGAAGCCCTGAAGTGGTTTGGCCTGGCAGCCGAACAGGGGGATAGCGATGCCCAGTTCAATCTGGGCAATATGTATCTTGAGGGCGAAGGGGTGCCGGCCAGCGCGGTAAATGGTTACATGTGGATCTGGCTGGCCGCCGAAAACCCGCATGATGCCCACGGGCGCAGTGCTAAACGCAAAAAACTGCTGCTCTATCTGGAAGCGAAAATGACGCCCGAACAGCTAAATGAAGCCCGGGCTCTGGCACAGGCCTGTCAGGCTCAGCATTATCAGGGCTGCAAACTGGCGTGAAATGACGCCATCATGAGCAAAGGCGTGGCATTGCTATTGCATCATGCACTTGGCGATGCCTTCCGCAAGCCGCCCACAAACTTATCCACAGAAATTGTGGAATTAAGTGGGTGGCCGCTTCATGAACTGCAAGACAGCATGGAGCAGCCGGCTTTTTGCCGCGCCCAGTCCGGACGTAACGCATATAGCGCCGCATGCTGAGGAGGGTCATCGTAGGGTTGCCGCATTGCACTGAAAAGTTGCTGCAGCATCGTGGTATCCCCTTCGGTGGCCTGGTCTATCGCCTGCTGCGCCAGGTAATTGCGCAATACAAAGCGTGGATTCACTTTATGCATGGCAAGACGTCGGGAGGCCTGCGGCAGCTTGTCGTGTTGCAGCCGCTCGCCATAGCGTTGCAGCCATGAATACAGCGGCGGGTGGAAATCCTGCCACAAGTCTTCACGATAAAACGCGGGTCGCAGCGCTTCGGCCTGGGGCATCTGCATATCCATATCGCCCAGCAGGCGGAAAAACAGGGTCATGTCGACTTCGGCGCGTGTCATCAATTCAAATATTTCGCTCATCAGAGCGGCATCGTTATCCTCCCAGCTGCTGAGCCCGAACTTGGCCGCCAAGCCCTGGCTCCATGCCTGACCGTAAGTCTGGTCATAGATACTCAGTCCCTCCACGATGGGGCCTGGCTCCGGTAACAGCATGGCCAGCGCTTCCGCCAGCCGCTCCAGATTCCAGCGGGCAATATCCGGCTGACGGCCAAAGCAATAACGGCGACCTGCGGCGTCGGTGGTATTGGGGGTCCAGCCCGGATCAAAATTATCAATCCAGCCATAGGGGCCATAATCGATGGTCAGGCCAAGGATGGACATATTGTCGGTATTCATCACCCCATGTACAAAGCCTACCCGCATCCATTCCGCCATCAGCAGTGCGGTGCGGCGGCAGATTTCGCCAAACCAGATGGGTACGCGCTCATGCAAAGGCATATCGCTGGGAAAGGCCATGTCGGCAAAGTCGCGTTGCATGGTGAATTCGGTCAGGCGGCGTAACAGATCGATATCACCGCGCGATGCCGGTAACTCAAAATGCCCGAAGCGGATGAACGAGGGCGCGACGCGGCAGACGATGGCGCCGGGTTCGCGTTCCGGGTGACCATCGTAAAACATGTCGCGTACTACGGTGTCGCCCGTCGCCACCAAGCTCAGGGCGCGGGTGGTGGGAATCCCGAGGTGAAACATGGCTTCGCTGCACAGGAATTCGCGTAAAGAGGAACGTAATACCGCCCTGCCATCGGCACGACGGGAATACGGCGTGGCGCCAGCTCCCTTCAACTGCATTTCCCAGCGCTCGCCGGCGGCGTTAACGGTTTCACCCAGAAAAATGGCACGGCCATCGCCCAGCTGCCCGGCCCAGTTGCCAAACTGATGCCCACCATAGCAGGTGGCATAGTGTTGCATGCCCGGCAGCAAGCCGTTGCCTGACAAGGCCTGCAGCATAGCGTCGGATTGCATGTCCGTAGCAGTGAGCCCTAAGGTATCAGCCATTTCCGGCGACCAGGCCAACATTCTGGGAGCGCTGACCGGCGTAGCATCCAGCCGTGACCACAATGCGCCATGCACCTGACGTAGTTGCGCGCCTTGTATGGGGTCACCGGGGAGTTCATTTAGCAGGCGATTATCAAATGACAGCATCATGGCCTTGAATGTAGAGATTAAAAAGGGCGGTACTGATTTAAAAAAAGGGTGCTTGAGCTAACCAGCCTGCTGGCGCAGGCAAGGCACGCGCTTTCATACGGCCAAGTCTAGCAGAAGCTGGCGATGTATCCCCCGCGATAACTCAGAGACCACGGGTTAAAAGACAAGTTTTGCCGGGCTGGAGCAAGTTTTTTTCATGGCAACCCTAAAGAAGTTTAAAACCCGGCCGATATCATGTTGTAGATAAGGAGAAGTGTATGGATTCCGTGACCAGCGCCACCGTAGCCGCCAGCATGGCAGAGACCAAAGCCGGACAAGCCATCAGCATGGAAGTTCTGAAAAAGGCACTGGATGCCCAAGCCACCTCCGCCGCCGGCATGATCGAAGCCTTGCCTAAGGTACAAAACCTGCCCGACCATCTCGGTCAGAATATCAACACCACCGCCTGATTTTCCCTTCCCCTGCGTTTTCGCCATCCTGCGTGTAGGATGGCGCGGATACGCATATAAGCCAAATGCCGATGCCGCCTAAGTAAGCGCTAACGTAGCATGGCGTATCCTTTATTCCCAAGATACTGTCATGATCAAAATGCAACTGGCTATCCACCTCAAATATGAGGTGCTGGATCCACAGGCTGATTTCATTCTGAATGTGCATGCCGCACAGACCGATCGCCAATCGGTCAGGGATGAGCGCCTGCAGCTCAGCCAGCCGGTGAAATATGAGCTATATGAAGATACGTTTTATGGCACGCGCTATGTGCGTTGTCAGGCAGATGCCGGGCCGCTGGAGGTGCATTACGCGGCGACGGTCGAGGTCGATCATCAGCTTGAAGCACCGGAGACCTTGCAAGAAGTCCCCATTACCGATATCCCTATTCAGTACCTGCGCTATCTTTACCCCAGCCGCTATTGCCAGTCCGATTTGTTGCAAGCATTTGCTCACCAGCAATTCGGGCATTTGCCACGCGGGTATGCGCGGGTAAAGGCAGTATGTGACTGGGTGCATGAAAACGTGGCGTATTTGCCGGGCAGCACCAACAGTATGAGTGCCGCCACCGACGTGATTGAGCAGAAAGCCGGGGTCTGCCGCGATTTTTCACATGCGATGATTGCCCTTTGCCGCGCTTTGAATATGCCGGCGCGCTTTGTCACGGGCGTGGATTACGGATCGGACCCCGCCAGCGGGCCGCACGATTTTCATGCCTACGTCGAAGTCTATCTTGGCGATCGCTGGTATGTGTTCGAGCCGACCGGCATCTCGCCACGGCTGGGGCTGATCAGGCTGGGTACTGGTCGCGATGCGGCGGATGTATCTTTTGCCACGGTTTTTGGCGCCATCCAATCCTGGGCGCCACTCATCGAGATTGAGGCCCTGCAAGATCCGGCATCTGGGATTATCCTGCCGCAGGATTGCGATCAGGCTGTGTCCACGGATGCCTGACCGCTCAGGCGGCCGCTTTTGTCTGGGGCGTGGCGTCGACTTCACTGCCCAGGGCTTGCAGCAGCTCGGGTAAGAGTTGGCTGAGTTCGCCGCTCATCATGACAAAGTCGCTATCAAACATCTCTTCTGCCGCCACCTCGGCAGCCGCTTCTTTCAGCACATCCAGCACTTCCAGCCGCTT
This sequence comes from Methylovorus sp., assembly GCA_035565335.1. Lineage (GTDB taxonomy): Bacteria > Pseudomonadota > Gammaproteobacteria > Burkholderiales > Methylophilaceae > Methylovorus. The sequence continues at coordinate 24,201 of DATMSO010000056.1, read as the reverse complement.
GATCTGCAGGACATCATTCAAGACAAAGGCAATGCGGTCACGCCAGGTCATCGCCAGGCGCGTGACCTGTTTGCCGCCTTGAATATGCTTGCGGATTTCCTCGGCCTCCAGATCGTGGCGCACATAGCGCACGGTGGCTTTGTCATCGCCCAGCGCACGCAATTCGCAGTCACGGTCCACAGTGAATCCATAAGGGGCTTCGCTACCGGCCAGCCAGCCGGTCATGGCGCTGGTGGGTGAAAGATTGGTCTTGATCAGGCGCAGGGAAAAGCCATCGACCGATTTATGCAACTGTTCCAGCAGCGTGTCGGCCAGGGCGGCGCTAGCGGCATCCACTACGAACCAGCCATTGGCAAGATCTAGCCAGGCGTGAATGGTGCGGCGCAAGGAGAATGCGCGCGGACGCAGTTCATCGGCAATCGCTTCCTTCAGTTCCTTCATTTGCTTGCGGCCCGGTTTGTAGCCTTGCTGCTCTTCCAGTTCCAACGCCCGTGCCTTGGCGTATTGGTTGATCACGCTGGCAGGCAGGATTTTCTTTTCTACGCATAGCGCGATCAGCACTTGCTGGCCTTGCACATGCACAAATGGCTTACCGGGACCGGCGGGGGCAACCCAGCCGGCCTGTTGCATTTCAGAAGTCGGGGTATCCGGCAGGGCGTGGCGTGCCAGCTGTTCTTCCAGCGCTTCGGCCGGGGTGTTCCATTGGGAGATGCGATAAATCTGCAGGTTTTTGAACCACATGGTGCGTACTCAAAAAACAAAAGATTTTACCCCAGTCATGACGCCAGACCGGGGTGGCAAGTGCATGCTGGATAAAAATTGATTGCTTGCCAGCAGGCGCGGATAGCGGTATGGCATGATGCCTGCGCATGCCTTTGCCTGCCGACAACACCAGCCAGCGGGGCGTCAGATGGTAGAATCCTGCTCTTTTGTCAGATGGGGCTGCGCATGCATTGCGGGATCGATTACGGAACATCCAACTCTTCCGTGGGTGTGGCGCAGAATGGCGTGGTTACGCTACTGCCGCTGGAAGGCGATAGTGTCTATCTTCCCTCGGCGGTATATCGCCAGCGTCCGGATCATCTTGATGAAGAGGACGATGCCCGCATGACCCTGCGTCAGCAGCTGGGCGATGCGCGTGACTTGCTGTTTGGCCGCGCCGCGATCCAGGCGCATACCCAAGGCCCGACCGATGGGCTGTATGTAAAGTCGCCCAAAGTATTTCTGGGAAGCGACCTCAGCCGCGACCAGCTGGAATTTTTTACCGTCATCATCAGTCGCATGCTGGAGCGCCTGATGCAACAGGCAAGGGCGGCGAGCGGCATGCCCTTGCAGCAGGCCGTTATTGGCCGGCCTATTCGCTACCATGGCGTGTACGGGGAGCGCGGCGATGAGCAAGCACTCACCATTATGCGCGAAGCCGCGCAGGCCGCAGGGTTGCAGGAAGTAATCTTCATGTATGAGCCATTGGCCGCTGCGCTGGATTATGAAAACGGCCTGGTGAATGATGAAGTCCTGCTGGTGGTGGATGTCGGCGGTGGCACCACGGATTGTTCGGTAGTGCGTGTCGGCCCCCATGCCCGCGCCAATGCGGACCGTAGCACGGATCTGCTGTCTTATGCGGGTACGCGTATTGGCGGTACCGATCTTGATATTCACATCGGCTGGCATCAGATCATGCCGCACTTCGGCAAGGATGGTGAGCTGCACCACAAGGCGTTTGATGCTATTTCCGTCAACAGCATTCCCAGCCAGCACGCGTTTTACAACCGCTTTGAAATGCCGGTACATGGCGAGCCTGAAGAAGCCCGCCGTCGCTTATACCAGGTCTGGCGCGAACGCTTGACCCACAGCCTGGTGCGCAGTGCCGAGCAGGCCAAGATCCGGCTGACCGATGCTGAGCATACGGGGATTGATGTAGATTTTGTAGCACCGGAGCTGCAACTCACCATGAACCGTGACCAGATGCAGCAGGCCATTACTCAGGCCACGGAGAAAATCCGCAAGGTGATTGAAGAAGCGCGCGCCGGCGCCGGTGTACGCATCGATAAAACCTATCTGACCGGCGGCTCTGCGGTTTCGCCGGTGATACAGCAGGCCATACGCAATGTCATGGGTGACGCCATGCCGCTAGTGACCGGCAATATGCACGGCGGCGTAGCCAGCGGCCTGGCGCTCTATGCCAGTCGCTGGTTTTCGCGCTAGCAGGCGCTCGCTTAATTGCAGATTCTGATGTAACCGTCTGATTTAATCGGTAGTGCTGGGGCTCCAGAAGGCCTGGCCTACATGCGGGCTTAGCTTCAGCTGGTCTATCAGCTGATCCAGCACCAGGCCATCCACCGAGGTGGACGCCAGCGTGGCTTCTATCTCAATCTCGTTTTCGCCAAAGGCATGCATGACCAGCGCCTGCAGCGGGTAGCCGGTTTGCTCCAGCGCCTGTTCCAGCAGATACATCGCTTCTTTCTGATGGGTGCGTGCGGCAATCACGTATACCGTATTGGTGAGCTCTACTGCCGGTGTATCCATGGGTTGGCGGTTGATGCGGTTGACCACCGGACGCAACAGGGTATTGGCCGCCAGCACAAACAGCGCGCCCAGTAGTGACTCCAGCAGCAGGTCGGCACCAGCGCAGGCGCCCACGGCCGCCGAGCCCCACAAGGTTGCCGCGGTATTCAGGCCTCGTACATTGCCTTGTTCGCGCATGATGACGCCCGCCCCGAGAAAACCAATCCCCGAGACCACATAGGCCACCACATGCACCGAGCCTTCATGGCCGGTCAGTCGATTCGCCATATCCACAAAAATGGCGGCACCCACCGCTACCAGCACATTGGTGCGCAGCCCCGCCGTACGCTGTCGGTACTGTCGTTCAAAGCCGATCAGGCTGCCCAGCACAAACGCTGTGCTGAGGCTGATCAGGGTATCGAGCAGCGAGAGGAGATTGATGTTTTGCCAGGCCTCCACAGAGGTCTCCTTTCATACAAAAAGATGATGTTGCGATGGCTGGCATTATCCTGATTTACGGCAGGTATGTATTCATGATCGAGCTCTTCAAAAGTAAAGACGCCGCATTCGACAAGATGTCCCGGGACAGATTGGCATGACATTAGCGTGCGGGTTGTCCGCGGTTACGGTCCGCAATACGGCAGACACTGTTAATATAGTGGGCATTAACATTCCACTTGGAGCACACCCATGCGTTTACTGATTGCCCTTATCCTGCCCTGGCTGACATTTTTCACCATCGGCCGTCCTGTCGCAGGTATCGTCTGCCTGATATTGCAAGTGACGCTCATCGGCTGGCTGCCGGCTACCATCTGGGCGGTATACGCACTCAGCCAGTACAAGACCGATCAGAAAATCGCTGACGCATTGAAGTCGAGATAAACCATGCAGCACCTGCTTGATCTGCTCCAGCAATACGGCTTGCTGATCGTATTTGCCAATGTATTTCTTGAGCAGATCGGCTTGCCTATCCCGGCTTACCCCACCCTGCTGGTCACGGGTGCCATGCTTACACAGGGGCAATACGGCCCGGCGCAATTGCTGCTGACTGCGGTCATCGCCTCGCTGCTGGCCGATCTGGCCTGGTATTTTGCCGGTCGCCGCTTTGGCCGTCGCGTTATGAGCAAGCTCTGCCGTATTTCTCTGTCGCCGGATTCCTGTGTACGGCAAACCGAGTCAGTCTATTTACGCATAGGGCCACCTGCCCTGCTGTTCTGCAAATTCATCCCCGGTTTTGCTTCGGTATCCAGTGCTCTGGCCGGCACCGTGGGTACACGTGCCACTACCTTTATCATTTTTGACAGCCTGGGTGCTGCCATCTGGGCAGGCTCAGCCATTGTGCTGGGCACGCTGTTCAGCAGTGCCATTGATGAGTTGCTGGATATCTTGAGCGAGATGGGCAAATGGGGTGCGCTGCTGCTGGGACTGGCCCTGCTGGCATTTGTGCTCAACAAATGGTGGGAGCGCCACCGCTTTATCAAATCGCTGCGCATGGCGCGTATTTCGGTGGATGAGTTGGACACCATGCTGAAAAGCGGCTCACGCCCGGTGATTGTGGACGCCCGGCCCGCACATCTGCAGGGCGATGGCCGCATTCCTGGCGCGCTCAGCATGACGGAAGACACCATTGATAGTGTGTTCATTGATACCGATATCGACACCGATATCGTGCTGTACTGCTCCTGCCCGAATGATGTGACGGCGGCCAAGATGGCCAAGCTGCTCATCAAGCGCGGCTATCACAAAGTGCGCCCGCTCAAGGGCGGCATCGACGCCTGGGTCGATGCCGGCTTCAAGATAGAGCCTTGATTCGGGATCAGCGCGGGCTAGACAAACATCCCGCCTGAGACCTCAATACGCTGGGCATTCACCCAGCGATTATCATCCGACAGCAAAGACGCCACCATGGGGCCGATATCGTCCGGCAACCCAACGCGGCCCAGCGCAGTTTGGCTGGCAACGAATTTATTGACCTCGGCATTATCGCGCACCGTGCCACCGCCAAAATCGGTTTCAATTGCCCCGGGCGCCACCACATTCACGGTAATGCCGCGCGGCCCCAGCTCTTTGGCAAGATAGCGCGTCAACACCTCCACCGCGCCTTTCATGGCGGCATAGGCCGAGTAACCCGGTAATGAAAAGCGGGCCAGGCCGCTGGAAATATTGATGATGCGGCCCTGGTCAGCCATCAGCGGCAGCAATTTCTGCGTCAGGAAAAACACCCCCTTGAAGTGGATATTAACCAGCGTATCAAACGCCTCTTCCGTCGTTTCGGTAAATAGGGCATGCGTACCTATGCCGGCATTGTTGACCAGAAAATCAAACTGATCGCGCTGCCAGTGGCTTTGCAGCACTTGTTTCACTTCCTGCACAAAGCCGGCAAACGAGGCGCTGTTGCCAACATCCAGTTTCAGCGCCACGGCTTTTCTGCCCATGCCCTCAATGCTGCGCACCACGGCTTCCGCCTCGCTGCGCTGGCTATGGTAGGTCAGGATGACATCCTGCCCCTTGGCGGCGAGCGCCAGTGCCATGCTTTTACCCAGCCCGCGGCTGCTTCCCGTCACAATCGCAATCTTGTTTGTCATGCTCATTCTCCTTTGTAGTCATGGACGATACATACTGCTGGTAGACAGTCTATTGCCAGTTTTAATCAGAATAAACCGGCTAATGGTAGTTATACTGTTCAAAATTTCATGCTAATAAGGTGCGTATGGACAAGCTGGATGCCATGCAGGTATTTGTACGGGTAGCGGAACTGGCAAGTTTTACCCAGGCGGCCGATAGCCTGGGATTGCCTAAAGGCAGTATTTCAAATGCCGTCAGCCAGCTGGAAACCCGCCTGGGCGCGCGGCTGCTGCACCGCACCACGCGAAAAGTGCAGCTGACGCAGGATGGTCAGCGCTTTTATGATCGCTGCAAGGATTTGCTGGCGGAGGTAGATGAAGTAGAAAGTCTGTTTCAGCAAACAGAAACCATGCTGCGCGGCCGCTTGCGTGTCGATATGCCCCTGAACATGGCGCATCTTCTGGTGATTCCCCAGCTACCGGAATTCATGCAGCGCCATCCGGGCATAGAAATCGAACTCAGCAGTACGGACAGACGGGTGGACCCCATCAGCGAAGGCTTTGATTGCGTGGTGCGGGTAGGCGCGCTAACGGAGTCCGGGCTGGTGGCGAGACCCCTGGGCTCACTGGACATGGTGAATTGCGCTAGCCCGGCCTATATTGCCCAATACGGCATGCCGACTACCCTGGAGGCGCTGGCGCAGCATTACATGGTGCATTACGTGTCGGTGCTGGGGGCGCGGCCTTCCGGCTTTGAATACATGCAGGCTGGTGTTAGCCACTATCTTCCGGTGCCGGCCCGGGTGACAGTGAATAATTCCAGCGCCTACAGCACGGCTTGCCTGGCGGGGCTGGGTATTATCCAGGTGCCGCTGGTGGCTGTCCGGCCTTATTTGCAGCGCGGTGAGTTGGTGGAGGTGCTGGCGGAGTTCAAGCCGGAGCCCATGCCGGTGTCGCTGCTGTATCCGCACCGGCGCCATCTGTCGCGGCGCTTATTGGCATTCATGGATTGGCTGACAGAAAAAGTGCATGCCTACATGGCTGACTGAGGCGCAAGCGTGGATGCAAGTGGTGGCCGCCGATCTCAGGAAGGCCGCCCGTGGCGTCGCCGCCAGGCATCGACCATCATGGAGTAAATCCACAACACTGCTTTGAAGGTGTTGGCAATCGGGATCAGGCTCCAGAACATATTGCCAAGTATCTGGCGGCACAGCATATTCTTGAAGCAGCTGGTTTTATAAATGGTGGAAAGCGAGCAGATGCCAAGCGAGATAAAGTAAAACATCAAAAACTTGTAGGGCATGTCATTTCTCCTCTGATCTTGTCGTGTTGCAAGCTTGCAGCCGTCAGGGGCGATACCTGTTCGTAATTTTCAAGGGCTGGCGCGCTCAAGCAACTGCATGAATTCTTCCGCTGGCAAGGGCTTGAAAAACAGATACCCCTGACCATAATCGCAGCCTATACGGGCCAGCATGTCGCGCTGTTCGGCAGTCTCCACACCTTCCGCAATCACCCGCAGATCGAGCTTGTGTGCCATGGTGACGATGGCTTCGCACAAGGCCAGATCTTCTCCTGCATCCGAGAGATTGCGCACGAAGGACTGGTCTATCTTGAGGTAATCAATGTCAAACTTCTTGAGGTAAGAGAGCGAGGAATAGCCCGTGCCGAAATCATCAATCGCCACCTGCATGCCGGCATCGCGGAAATGCAGCAGTTTGTCCGAAATGCCGCTATCGGCATTGAGCAGCAGACCCTCGGTAATCTCGACCACGATATTGTGGCCGCTCAAGCCCAGCCCGCTCAGATACTCCATCCAGTCCTGATGCGAATGCGCACGGTCATGAAACTGCACCGGTGATTTATTCACGCTGACCTGAAAGTCGTTGTTGGTGAGCGGCAGGCAGCGTTTTACCAGCTGCGCCGACTGCTGAAACACCCAGTCGCCTATCTCATGAATCAGCCCGGTTTCTTCTGCCAGGGGAATGAATTCAGCTGGGCTGATAAAGCCATGTTCCGGGTGTTGCCAGCGGATGAGCGCCTCGGCCTTGTGTATGCGTTGCGTCGAAAGATCGACAATGGGCTGGAAATACACGCTGAACTGATGCATGCTCAGCGCATTGCGCAGATCGCGCGTCATGCGCATGCGGGCCTGCGCCATGGCCTGCATCATGGGCGTGAAAAAGCTGAAGCGGTTGCGTCCGTTCTTTTTTGCCTCGTACATGGCCTGATCGGCATTTTTCAGCAGCTCTGCACTGCTGGTGGCATCTTCTGGGAAAACAGTAATGCCGATGCTGGCAGAAAGATAAACAATTTCGCCTTCCAGATCATAAGGGGCGGCCAGGGCATCGAGCACACGTTGGGCGATCAGCGTCATTACGCTGGGGTCGGGCAGATTGGCGATAATGACGGTGAACTCATCGCCCCCGAGCCGGCCGACGGTATCTGTCTCCTTGAGGTGGCGCTGAATGCGGTGTGAGGCTTCGATCAGGAGATAATCGCCATGGCTGTGGCCCAGGGTGTCGTTCACTTCCTTGAAGCGGTCAAGATCGATGAACAGCAGGGCAAACTGGCTGTGATCATGCTGGGATTTTTTGATTTCCTGCTGCAGGCGGTCACTGAACAGGCGGCGGTTGGGCAGCTGCGTCAACAGGTCATAATTGGCCTGGTTCCAGATCAGAGCATCAGCGCGTTTCTTCTCGGTAATATCGGAGAACAGCGCTACGCGGCGGAATAATTTGCCGTCCTCGCCATAAATGTTATTGATGGCCAGCCATTCGGCATATTCTTCGCCACTCTTGCGGCGGTTCCATATTTCCCCGCGCCACTCCCCCGCGGTTTCCAGCGTGTTCCACAGCTCCTGGTAAAACTCCCTGCCCTGGCGGCCAGAGCTCAGGATTTTAGGATTCTTGCCGACCACTTCTTCGAGGGAGTAGCCCGTCATCAGGCTGAACGCCGGGTTGATGGTGATGATGTTGTTATTGGCATCGGTCACCAGCATGGCTTCGCTGCTGTGCTCGAACACCGTATGCGCCAGTCTCAACTCCTCCTCCGCCAGTTTGCGGGCGGTAATGTTTTCGGAGGAGATGATAATGCCCTGTATGGTCTCGTGGTCGTCCATCCATGGTGTGATCATCCAGCGCGTCCATAACTGCTGACCATCGGCGCGTATCCATAAATCCTCTTCCTGCTCTAGCCGCTCGCCCGCCAGGGCGCGCTGATGCGCCTGCCGCCATTTCTGTGGAATATCGGGGTGCGCTTCGTAATGGTTCAAGCCCAGCAGGCTGCCATTCGGACAGCCAAACTCTTGTTGCCACTGATTGCTGCAGGCCAGGTAACGCATGTCGCGATCAAACATGGCGACGCAGATTGGCGCCTGCTGAATAAAGGTTTTCTGTTGCTCTACCGCCAGTTTGAGCGCGGTTTCAGCATGCTTGATCTTGGTGATTTCCAGGCGGGTGCCGCTCATGGTCAGCGCCTCGCCCTGGGGTGACCGGTGGGTGACACGTCCGCGATCGGCTACCCATACCCAATGCCCGTTCTTGTGGCGGCGACGGGATTCATTGGCAAAATAGTCCGACTCGCCTCTGAGATGCGCATCCAGTGCTTGCATCAGCTGCGGAAGATCGTCGGGGTGGCAGAGCGCCCGGCAACTTTCTGCCGTGCAAGGCTCCAGTTCCTCTGGCGTGTAACCCAGCATCTCTGCCCAGCGCGCATTGACAATGCAGACCCCGCTGCGGATATCCCACTCCCAGGTGCCCGCAGCGGTGCCATCAATAATCTGCTGCAAGCGCTGGTGCTGACTGGCAAGCTCGGCGGTTTTGGATTTTACGCTGCGTCGCAACAGGAAAATCCACAGCAGCACCACGGCGGCAATCAGCGCCAGCAGCCCCAGGCCCGGCGCAATGTAACGGCTGTAAGGCAGCAGTATCGGCGATTGCCCCACCCATTTCTGGAACATCTCGATCTTGTCTTCGCGCGGAATCCGCGCCATGCCGGATTCAATCAGTTGCAGGGTACCCGTCGCGCCTTTTTTCACCGCGTAATGAAACTGCCCCTGATACAGCTGAAACGCCTTGCGGTATTGCTGCTGGGTATCCAGCTTGTACAGGTAATAATTCGCCGGATATTCATCCATGCAAAACAGCTTTACCTGCTCATCCAGAGCGCCCTGAATCAGCGAGGTGTAATCCGGGTAAAGCTTGAAATTGGTGACCGAGTCGGCGCGCAGCCGTTCAATGCAGGCATCGCCGGCCTGGGCGCCAATCAGGAAGCCGCGCAGATCGTGCGCGGACGCGATGCCGGGAATGCTGACATGGCTATAGATCGCGACAGGCAGACTGGCGTAGGGCTGTGAAAAGTCATATATCGCATCGCGATCCGGCGTGCGAAAGATCATATCGATGACATCGGCCTCGCCATTGAGCAAGGCCTGCTGGGCATGGTCCCAATGGGTGGCGACCAGCTCCACCTTGACGCCGGTTTCGCGTTCCCAGCGCTTCCACAAATCCATCTGATAGCCTTCCAGATTGCCGCTGGCATCGCGAAACAGGTAAGGCGGGTAATTATCATCGGTGATGACGCGCAGGGTTTGCGGCTGGGCCTGGGCCGGGAGCGCAGCCAGCCACATCAGGGCCAGAATGGCGAAAACCTTTAGCAAGTGAGCGCGGGTAACACAGGGGATGTACGGCCACAGCGAAGCTGCCACTACGCGGTTAAATGCACCGATAGCGAAGCGGGTGTTGCGGATATAGAGAGCGACGCGCAATGTGGTTGTGCCAATATTTCAAGAGAGATGGGGTGGCAGTAAACCAGCCTGAATTGAGCATACCCCATGCCCTGCTTTATTATTTTAGGCCCTTCGGGTGCGTGAGCTGCAAGCCTAAACAACTTGTGGGGGATGTGCAATAGTCCTTGATCTTCCCGCCCCGGTGTAAAATGGCAGCGCCCTTTTCAGCTATTCATCATGCCGCCATTAACGCCTAGCTCCCAGTATCTTGCCGCTTATCCCGCCAGCCTTGTGACACAGGCCCTGGAGGTGATACGTCAGGGAGCTCTGGCGGAGATTTTTCTGGCGAAATATCCGGCGCCGCATGCCATCCGCACGGATAAAGGCCTGTACGATTTTGTGGTGAAATTAAAAGACGAATACCTGCGCAATAGCGGGCAACTCAGCCGCGTGGCTTATGACAGCAAGCTGCACGTGGTGCGCCACGCGCTGGGGACACATACCGCTATTTCACGGGTGCAGGGCGGCAAGCTTAAGGCCAAGCGCGAGCTGCATGTGTCAGGACTGTTTCGCAGCATGCCGGAAGCCTTCTTGCGCATGATCGTGGTCCATGAGCTGGCGCATTTTAAAGAGCGCGAACACGACAAGGCGTTTTACCAGTTGTGTTGCCATATGGAACCGCACTACCACCAGCTGGAGTTTGATTTGCGGGTCTATCTGACTTATCTGGATGCGGGCGGCGAACCGCTGTGGGAGCCCACGGCCGCGCCTTGATACTCAGCTACCGCTGATGATGCAGTTACGGCCCAGCTGCTTGGCCTGATAGAGCCGCTGGTCTACGCTGTTGATGAAATCCAGTGACTCTTCCTGATGGCCAGGGATCACCGTGCCGACGCCAACGCTGATAGTCAGCACCGGGCCGACTAGCGATTTTGCATGCGGAATCTGCGCTTTGAAAATCAGCTGGCGGCAACGTTCCGCTATTTTTCTCGCGGCATCGCTGTCGGTCTGCGGCAGCACCAGCACAAACTCTTCGCCGCCAAAGCGCGCAAAAAAGTCATTCGCCCGCGTGCCTGCCCCGCTCAGGATATTCGCCACCTGCTTCAGGCATTCATCGCCCTGAATGTGACCGTAATGGTCGTTGTACTGTTTGAAGTAATCAATATCCAGCATGATGAGGGACAGCGGCTGGCGCAGGCGTCTGGCATTGGTCCATTCCACCTCAATGATGGAGTCGAACATGCGGCGGTTGGCAACGCGCGTCAGACCATCCTGAAACGACAGCTCCTCCAGTTCTTTCTGCAGTTGCAGCAGTTTTTGTTCGGTTTTCTTGCGCTCACTGATATCAAACATGAAGCCGATCAGCGCTTCGACTTCGCCATCGGCGTTGCGCAGCACATGCACCACATCGCGTATCCAGATGTATTCGCCGTCTTTGGTCAGCGCGCGGTAATCCGCCTCATGATCAATACCGGAACGGGATTGCGATATGCAAAAATCCACCACCCATTCGCGGTCTTCCGGATGCATGCGCGCCGCCCAGTCGCCTGCACTCACCCAGCTCTCGGGCGTCCAGCCCAGCAGTGTTTCTATCTGCGGGCCGATGTAGCTGAAGGTCATGCTGCGCCAGTCCAGTTTCCATGGAATCGCTTTGGTCGATTCCAGCAGGGTTTTATAGACGGTGCTGTCTTGTTCCGGGGTGTATTGGGTGTCACTCATCTGCGTGGATTCGTTATCTGGCTGTATGGCGAGCTCGCATTCTAATCAATACCCTGGTGCCGCACTATCGCAAGCGGATGACAGCGCGATGGAATGCCTATTTTTTGCATCAATGTGTCTGCATGCGGGCCATGCGTTTGATGGCCTGCGGCGGGTGGCCCAGGGTGCGGATAAAGGCCCTGCGCATGCGCTCCGGGTCAGCAAAGCCGGTTTCCCGCGCCACCACGTCGATGGGATGGCGGGCGGTTTCGATCATGGATTTTGCGGCTTCCACCCGCAGGTTTTCGATGGCTTTGGCCGGCGATTGGCCAGTCTCGGCGCGAAATGCCCGGCTGAACTGGCGCGGGCTCAGGTGGGCGACATCTGCCAGCTCATCCACGGACAAGGGCTTGTGCAGATTGCTGCGGGCATAGGTCAGCGCGGTCTGGATACGGTCGGACTTGGGTTCCAGCGTCAGCAGTGCCGAAAACTGCGACTGGCCGCCGGTGCGGCGATGGTAGACCACCATGCGCTGGGCGATGGTGCGCGATGCATCGAGCCCAATATCCGCTTCCACCAGTGCCAGTGACAAATCAATGCAGGCGGTCATGCCGGCCGATGTCCACAGTTTGCCTTCGCGGATGAAAATCCGGTCTTCTTCCACTTTTACCTTGGGATAGCGGCGCTGCAGCTCACGGGCATGGCGCCAATGGGTGCTGGCGCGCAGCCCCTCCAGCAAGCCCGCCTCGGCCAGCATGAAGGCGCCGGTACAAATGCTGGCAAGACGGCGGCTGGCGCTGCTGGCTTCTTGCAGATAGGCGAGCAAGCCGGGGCTGGAAACATGAATGCCGATGCTGCCCATCATGATGACGGTATCAAAGGTCTGCCCGGTGAATGCTTCGGTATGCACGGTGACGCCGGCCGAGCTGGCCACGGCGCCGCCATGCTCCGAGATCAGGTGCAACTCGTATACCGGCTGATGGCTTACGACGTTGGCCATTTCAAATACCGTCATCGCGGCCAGATCCAGAATCTGAAAGCCGGGGAATACAACAAAGCCTATGCGCATCACGATGTCTCAAAAAGTGGGTTAAATGACATTTATGACAAATGCTACGTGCATATACTGACTCTCGTCAATGCATTGTTTGTTTGAACACCCACTTAACTCAACTAATTAAACATTTAACTAATCAAGGAGAATCACATGAGCACATCTACTCAAGGCAAGGCACTGATTACAGGTTCCTCTTCCGGTATCGGCGCGGTGTATGCAGACCGCCTGGCCCGACGCGGCTATGATCTGATACTGGTGGCACGCGACACTCAGCGCCTGCAGGCACTGGCCGACAAATTGCACGCAGAAACTGGTCGCCAGGTGGAAATTCTGGGCGCAGACCTGACGCGCAAGCAAGACCTGGAACTGGTGAAACAGAAGCTGCAGGCTGATGGCGAGATTCGCCTGCTGGTGAACAATGCCGGCACTGCCGCCGTTACCCCCTTGATCGATTCCAATCTGGACCAGATCGACACCATGATTTCACTGAACGTCACAGCACTCACCCATTTGGCTGCCGCCGCTGCAACCAGCTTCGTCAAGCGTGGCAATGGCACCATCGTCAATATCGCGTCGATTGTGGCGCTGGCCCCGGATATGCTGAATGGCAGCTACAGCGGTAGCAAGGCCTATGTGCTGAACCTCACCGAATCCATGCATCATGAATTATCCGGCAAGGGCGTGCGTGTACAGGCCGTATTGCCTGGCGCCACCCATACCGAGCTTTGGGATAGAGCCGGTTTCTCGGTCAATCATCTGCCGCAAGAGATTGTCATGCCGGCGGAAACCATGGTTGACGCTGCCCTGGTGGGGCTGGATCTGGGTGAAGTGGTGACTATCCCTTCGCTGCCGGATGCTGCTGACTGGACCGGCCTGGTGGAGGCCCGCAATCACCTGCGTCCCAACCTTTCGCACAAGCAACCAGCTGCCCGCTATTTGCAAGCCGTACGTCAGTAATCTCCGCTGAACCCCATGGCGCCTCTGATAGCATTGGCGCCATGGGGCTTATGCGTTTTAAGAAACGTATGTGGAAAGGGAACACATGTCCTGGAAAATACCGCGCCGCTTCCGTCCGATAGTCTTTGCGGCGGTGATGTCGGCGTTTAGTGTGATGCTGGTCTCGGGCACGCTTACGTTGCGCCATGTCGGCTGGCATGCCGGTTTTTTTATTGAGTGGTGGCATGCCTTCTGCACGGCATGGCCCGTGGTGTTTCTGGCGATTTTGCTGGTGGCCCCTCTGGTCTGGCGGCTGGTGGAATGCATCGTGGCGCCGGAGTAATGCCAGCGATTGCGCTGCGGACTGATCAGCTCCCCGTCTCCACAAACGCCTGGTAGAGATTGCGCTCGCGGAGGCAGCTGTCCGCGGTTTTGTCCGCACAAAATGCGCGCAGTTTGCAAAAGCAGGTGTATTGCCCCAGCGTTTCGATGCTTAGCGGTTCACGGCCATCTCCTCTGGCGGCGTCCTCGCGCAGCAAGGTGGCTAGTGCGGCTTGTTCATCGGGAATCGGTAAAGTGCTCATGATGGGCTTTCGTGTGAAGTGTTTTTATGGAAATGCCGGGACTAGCATTCAACCGTCGCAAGGGCTCATGCCAGCAGGTAAATCAGCAGCCCGAAATACAGCAGCGCAAAGACGGCCACCAGCCAGAACACCCACAGCAGATTGCGATGGATGTGCTCCAGTGTTCTGTTCACGCTGTCCAGTTTTGCCAGTAGTTGTTCGTCTACCGGCATATCAGTTTTGTTGTTCATGGTGTTTTCTCCTGTGCAGCTTAGGGCATTGTGCCCTTGTGCGGTTCCTGTGCAGATGGCTGCATAACTTCTGCGTGCATTGCCCCGACTGAACCATAGCGCATGGGCTGCGTCTTCCTGCATGTATATGGATAGCATGAAAACAAGGAGAACAGGATGAGGCGGCGCAGATTGGCAGTGTGGTGGCTGATGCTGGGGCTCATGATGTCCATGCCAGCCAGGGCGGCAGAACGCATCATCGATCTTGCCACCGGCGCCGACATTTCCAGCGCGCAATTGCTTGCCGATCTCGCGCCGCAGGATGTGCTGTTGCTGGGCGAAATTCACGACAATGCCCTGCATCACCAGCGGCGCGGTGAGCTACTACAACAGCTGCAATCGCAGCTGGGTGCTTCCCGGTTATATGTGGTTGCCGAGCATTTGCAATCCGGCCAGACCGTGCAATTTCAGGGCGATATGCTCACCGATCTTGCGCGTGCCGGGTTCAGCGCGCAAAGCTGGCAATGGCCGCTACACCAACCGCTGTTTGCCGCCATCCGCCAGGCCGGGCTGCCCCTGAGTGGGGGTAATCTTGCGCCTGAGCAGGCGCGTGCGATTGCGCGCCAGGGGGCTTCTGCCCTGCCTGCGCCGCTGGCCGACATTCTGCAGCAGGCACCTTTGCCGCCGGCCGCTGCCGCCACGCTGGATCAGGACCTGCTGGATGGGCATTGCGGTCAGCTGCCGCCGCAGTATTTGCCCGCCATGCAGCTTGCACAACGCGCGCGCGATGCCGCCATGTTCACCGCCTTGCGCGATGGCGGTTCCGGCATGGCGGTGCTGGTCGCGGGCAATAATCATGTGCGCCGTGACTACGGCCTGCCGGTCCTGTTCCAGACTTTATTGCCTGCGCGTCACGTGCGTGTCGTTGGTTTCGTCGAAGATAATCCTGCGGTATTGGCGCAGCGAGACGCTTTGCAGAGGCAATATGATTATGTCTGGATCACCCCCGCGCAGGATCGCCCAGATCCCTGTCAGTGATGCTATCTCCGCTGCGTTAACGCGGCAGCTGTGACGCCGTGGCGGTGCATCGCAACATCGCCATCAGGTGCTATCCCGAGCAAGCCCATGAAATCTGGCTGTTCGACCATATGAACTTATCTTGAGCGGTATTGCATGATGAAATATTTATGCAATGTCTTTATGAAAGTTGTTCACTAAATGTCCTATAACGTATTACATTGCTAAAAATTTTGTGATTTTGGTCACAGGCTAGTCCTCTTTTATTGCTTTTGTATTTGCTGAAAAGGGTCCTTGATGTGGATAGTGCGCAAGAAAAAATAACGGCTAGAGAAAAATATCTGCGCACCTTGCTTGATAACTTTCCGTTCATGGTGTGGCTGAAGGACACCAATAGCCGCTTGCTGGCGGCCAATGAAGCCTATGCCCGCGTCGCGGGGGTTGCTTCGCCGCGGGAACTGGAAGGCAAAACCGATTTCGATTTGTTTGATGCTGAGCTTGCCCAGGAATACATCGAGGGGGACAGGCAAGCGATGGCCAGTGCAACGCCGGTCGGTACGGTAAACCGCTTACGTACTGCCGATGGCAAGGACATCTGGATCGAGTCATACAAATCCCGCCTGATGATGGATGGCAAGATTGAAGGCACCGTGGGCTATGCGCGCGATGTGACCGACGCCATCCGCCGTGAACGCGAATACCACTCCCTGATCGAAAACTCCCCCAACCTGATTGTGCGGTTTGATACCCAGTGTCGCCGCACCTTCGTTAATCAGAAAACCGCCAATTTTTATGGCGTGGCTGAAGATGTCTTGTTAGCTAAAACACCGAGCGAGTTTCCCGGCGGCGATTCCGCCTATGGCTATGAGCAAGTGGTGAGTGAAGTGATCAAGACCGGCCGGCCAGCGGCCATGGACTTGCGCTGGCATGCGCCGGATGGCACACGCAAGATCATTCATATCTGGCTGGCGGCCGAGCTCGATGCCACCGGCCTGCCGATTGCAGTGATCGGCATGGGGCAGGATGTGACCGAGACCTATGAATATCAGGAGCGCATCCATCATCTGGCCTATTTCGATACCCTGACCAAATTGCCGAATCGCACCTTGCTGATGGACCGTATCGAACAGACCATCGCCGAAGCCACGCGCCATGCCTACCCGTTTGGCCTGATCATGCTCGACCTTGATCGCTTCAAGGAAATCAACGATAGCCTGGGCCACGCCTTGGGCGATGTGCTGTTGTGCGAAGTGGCCAAGCGACTGGAAAAAAGCGTGCGGCCCTACGATACGGTGGCGCGTCTGGGAGGCGATGAGTTCGGCATTCTGGTATCTGAAATGCGCGTGCCGGAGAATATCACCCGCGTGGCCGACAAGGTGTTGCAGGCCTTTGATCAACCCTTTTTGGTTGATGGCCATGATGTGTTTGTCACCGCCAGCCTCGGCATTGCCGCGTATCCCTCGGACAGCCATGCCGTGGATGACCTGCTCAAGTATGCAGATTCGGCGTTGTTTCATGCCAAGCATCTGGGGCGCAACAATTTCCAGTTCTACTCGGCCGACCTCACGGTCAAAGCCGCCGAGCGGCGCGAGGTGGAGACCCGCCTGCGGTTTGCGCTCAAAAAAGAAGAATTTCTGCTGTACTACCAGCCGCTGGTGGACCTGACTACACGCAAGATTATTGGTGCCGAAGCCCTGCTGCGCTGGCAACAGGCGCCCGACAAGCTCGTGATGCCAGACAAGTTCATCGGCATTGCCGAAGAGACCGGGCTGATTATCCCCATCGGTGAATGGGTGATTCGCTCCGCCTGCGAAGTGGCGGTGCGCCTGAATGCTGGTCGCCACGGCCCGGTGACCGTGGCCATCAATTTATCCACCCGCCAGTTCCTGCATCATGATCTGGTGTCTTCCATTCAGAGCATCCTCGCCGAAACCGGCTGCCATACCGACTGGATCAAGCTCGAAATCACCGAAAGCCTGCTGCTGGAAAATACCGACAACATTCAGCAGATGCTGCAAGCGCTGAATACCATGGGGCTGTGCATTTCGATTGATGATTTTGGGACTGGCTATTCCGCCCTGAGTTACCTGCATCGCTTTCCCGTGCGCGAGCTGAAAATCGATCGCTCGTTCACCAGCGATATTACCGATAACGCAGAGCGCGCCCTGATTGTGCAGGCGATTGTATCGCTGGCGCGCAATCTCAATAAAAACGTGGTGGCGGAAGGGGTGGAAACCGCAGAGCAGGCCGATTACCTGCAACAGATGGGCTGCCCGCAGGCACAGGGTTACTTGTTCAGCCGGCCATTGCCGCTGGCGCAGTTTGTCGCTTTGTTGGGTTGATCATGCCAAGGCTGGCGCGCGCGGTGTAGTGGCGGCAAAGCCGGACTGATTCATCGTGGGAGCTGCGTCAGCCGCTCCAGCCCCATGGCGCAGAGGCGTTCTGCAATCTCCCATTTGTTGGCGGCGGCATCGTCGTTGAAAAAACTGTGATTGAAAAAGAGGATGCTGAAGATGCCCTCAATCTGCGCTTGCACATACAGCGAATAAAGCGCGACCTCACTTTCTGCCGCCAGGCTGCCCTCCTGAATAGCGGCTTGCAGGCACTGCGTAATGATGGTGGCGCGTTTTTGTTCCCAACGCTCACGAATGCTGACCAGCTCAGGCGTGTCATCTATGCGCACATAGAGGATGAACAGCACGCGCTGCAGCGAGCTCGCTTCAATGTAGGAATGCACTTCGTGCAGGCAGTAGCGCTTCAGGTAAACCAGCGCAGGCTCTTCCGGCCCTCGCTCCAGCGCAGGCGCATTCTGCAGGGCGCGCTCGGCCATGGCGATGGCCAGCTCCACTTTGCCTTTGTAATGTCCATACACGGCGCCGCGGGAGACTTGCGCCGCATCGGCAATATTTGCCATGGTGGTGAGGCTGATGCCGCGCGCGTAAATCACTTGTTCCGCCGCGTCCAGGATCAGGTCGCGCGTGCGCTGGGAGTCTTCTTTAGTTTTGCGTGCCAAGGCATACACTCGCAGGAATCGAAGCTCGTAGTATACACCCGATAATTAATCAGTCACGATTGATTGATTAATGGGTCTGGGCTATCATGCCCCCTTACTTTTCAGTTGGAACTAGCCGATATGGGTGTTTTTTCAGGAGCGTGGCGGAAGCTGTTGCCGGCCATCACCGTCCTCGGGCTGATGAGCGCCTGTTCTTCTGGTGATCAGGCGGCAGCGCCGCAGGCTGCGCCGGTTGAGGTGCAGGCGATACAGGTCACGGAAACCCCCATCACCATGGAAGCCGAGATTCCAGGGCGACTCGAAGCCTATCGCCAGGCCGAAGTGCGGGCGCGAGTGGCGGGCATAGTCACCGAGCGCGTCTATCAGGAAGGCCAGGAGGTCAAGAAGGGCACGCCGCTGTTCCTGATCAACCCCGAACTGCTGTCGGCCGCGCGCGAAGATGCCGCTGGTTCGCTGGCGCAAGCAGAGGCCAATCTGCTGAATGCCGTGGACAAACTGGAGCGCTACAAGGATCTGGTGAGTGACCAGTCAGTGAGCCAGCGCGATTACAAGGTGGCGCAGGCCGAGGAACAGGCGGCGCGCGCCGCCCTGCTCTCCGCCAAAGCCAGGCTCAATCGTGCCAATCTGGACCTGGGCTATGCGCGGGTAACGGCGCCGATAGACGGCATTGCCCGGCGCGCGCTGGTCACCGAAGGGGCGCTGGTCGGCCAGGATAGCCCGACACCGCTGACCACCATCGACCAGATTGATCCTATCTATGTGAATTTCTCGCAGCCCGCGGCGGATGTGATGGCGCTGCAGCGCGCCGTGCGTGCGGGGCAGGTGCAAGGCAAAAAGCAGGCGCAGGTAAGCGTGCGTCTTATCCTGCCGGATGGCTCCGAGTACGCCCACAAGGGCAAGCTCTATTTCTCGGACCTGGCCGTCAACAGCACCACGGATTCGGTCGCCATGCGCGCCTTGTTTGATAACCCTGCGCGCGAGCTATTCCCCGGCGCCTATGTGCAGGTCAAGCTGGACCAGGCGGTCAATCCGCATGCGATCCTGATCCCGCGTGATGCCCTGATCCGCACCGCGCAAGCCGCCCAGGTGATGACGCTGGACAAGGATGACAAGGTGGTGCCGGTAGACGTGCAGACCAACGGCATGCAGGGGCGCGACTGGATTGTGGTGCGTGGCCTGAAAGCGGGTGACCGCGTGGTAACCACCAATGTCGCCACGCTGGCCCCCGGTACCCAGGTCAAAGTCACGCCGGCCGCCGGCCCCACTCCATGATGCCCTCCGCATAAAGAACCCAAGGCAACGATATGGCAAGATTTTTCATTGATCGCCCGGTATTTGCCTGGGTGATCGCGCTACTGATCATCCTCTCCGGCATCCTGGCGATACGCGGGCTGCCCATTTCCCAGTATCCCGACATTGCCCCTCCGGTGGTAAATATCAGTGCAGCCTACCCGGGCGCCTCGGCACGTGTGGTGGAAGAAACCGTTACCGCAGTCATCGAGCGCGAGATGAACGGCATTCAGGGCCTGATCTATATCTCGGCGACCAGCAGCCAGGGTTCGGCCGGGCTCAGCCTCACCTTCAAGCAGGGTGTGAACCCCGACCTTGCCGCCGTTGATGTCCAAAACCGCCTGAAAAGCATAGAGGTAAGGCTGCCGGAAATTGTCCGCCGCAACGGCATTTCCGTGGAAAAATCGGCGGACAGTTTTCAGCTGATCGTCTCCCTGACGGCGGATGACGCTGCCACCAGCGAGGTGGATCTGGGCGAACTGGCCTCGGCCAATGTTATCCAGACCCTGCGCCGTGTGCAGGGCGTGGGCAAGGTGCAGTCATTCAGCCCGGAATACGCCATGCGTATCTGGCCGGACCCGAAAAAGATGGCGGCGCTGAATGTGACAGCCGGGGATATTGCCTCGGCCATCCGCAGTTACAACGCCCGCGTGACCGTGGGCCAGATTGGCGCCAACGGTGTGCCGGATGATTCGCCCATCAGCGCATCCATCGAGTCGGATGCCGTGCTCGCCACCCCGGAAGATTTTGCCCAGGTGCAGCTGCGTACCAATCCCGATGGCTCGGCGCTGCTGGTCAAAGACCTCGCCCGGGTGGAGCTGGGCAGTAGCGATTACGCCTTCTCTTCCAAGGTCAATGGCAAGAATGCCGCTGGCATGGCGATCAAGATGGCGCCGGGCTCCAATGCCGTTGCTACGGTCAAGCGCATAAGGGCGGCGCTGGATGAATTGCAGACTTACTTCCCCCCGGGCGTGACTTACCAGATTTCTTACGACACCTCGGCCTTTGTCAGCATTTCCATTGAAAAGGTACTGAATACCCTGCTGGAAGCCATCGTGCTGGTGTTTCTGGTGATGTATCTCTTCATGCAGAATTTCCGTGCCACGCTGATCCCTACCGTGGTGGTGCCGATCGCGCTCATGGGCACCTTCAGCGTCATGTACGCGCTGGGCTTTTCCATCAATGTGCTGACCATGTTTGGCATGGTGCTGGCGATTGGTATCGTGGTGGACGATGCGATCGTGGTGGTGGAGAACGTCGAGCGCCTGATGGCAGAAGAGGGGCTCTCGCCATACGACGCTACCGTTAAGGCCATGTCGCAGATCAGCGGGGCGATTGTCGGTATTACGGTCGTGCTGGTGTCGGTGTTTATCCCCATGGCATTCTTCAGCGGTGCGGTTGGCAATATTTACCGGCAATTCTCCTTGTCGCTGTCGGTGTCCATCGCCTTTTCGGCGTTTCTGGCGCTATCGCTTACACCCGCGCTCTGCGCCACCCTGCTGAAGCCGATTACCCCAGGCGATGCGCATGGCAGTCGCGGCTTCTTCGGCTGGTTTAACCGCCGCTTTGCCTGGCTGACCGACCATTACCAGGGCCGCACCAAAAAAATCCTGCAAAAGCCCATACGCTGGATGGTGGTGTACGGCAGCATACTGGCGGTGGTCGCGCTGTTGTTTGTGCGCTTGCCGACGGCATTTTTGCCGGATGAAGACCAGGGCAACTTCATGGTGGTGGTCATGCTGCCGCAAGGGGCGACCATGGCCGAAACTGACGCCGTGCTGAGCGAAATCAGCCAATACCTGCAAAAGAACGAGCCGATTGAATATGTATTTGAAGTCGGTGGTTTCAGTATCTACGGTACCGGCACCAGCAGCGGCATGCTGTTCGTGACATTGCGCGACTGGAAAGAACGCACGGCGGTTGAGCAGCAGGTAAAGGCGATTGTGGACCGCGTCAATATGCGGTTTTACGGGCGGCCCAATCAGACCATTTTTGCCCTGAATGCGCCTCCGCTGCCCGAGCTTGGCTCCACTGGCGGCTTTGATTTGCGCTTGCAGGACCGTGGCAATATCGGCAAGGAAGCGCTGGCGGCAGCGCGAGACAAACTGCTGGCCAACGGTGCCAAAAGCGAGGCGGTCACCAACCTCATGTTTGCCGGTCTGCCGGATGCACCGCTGGTGCGGCTGGATATCGACCGCCGCAAGGCAAGCGCGCTCGGCGTCAGCATGGATGACATCAACGATACGCTGGCCACCATGTTCGGCTCCAATTACATCGGCGATTTTGTCTATGGCAACCAGATCCGGCGCGTGATCATGCAAGCCCAGGGCCATAGTCGCCAGAGCCTGGATGATCTGAATAATCTGCGGGTACGAAATGCCCAGGGCGAGCTGGTTGCGCTGTCGTCGTTTGTGACCATGAGCTGGACCACGGGCGCGCCGCAGCTCACGCGCTTTAATGGCTATCCTGCGTTTACCATCAACGGCAGCGCGGCGCCGGGGCGCAGCAGTGGTGAGGCCATGGCTGAAATGGAGCGCCTGAGCCGCGAACTGGGCAAGGGCATCGGCTTTCAGTGGGCGGGACAGTCGTATGAAGAGCAACTCTCCGGCAGTCAGGCCAGCATGCTGTTCGGGGTATCGATACTGATCGTGTTCCTGGCGCTGGCCGCCTTGTACGAAAGCTGGCTGATTCCGCTATCCGTGATACTGGTGGTGCCACTGGGCGTACTGGGTGCCCTGCTCGGCGTGACCCTGCGCGACATGCCGAATGATATTTACTTCAAGGTCGGCCTGATTGCCACCATAGGCTTGTCCGCCAAGAACGCCATTCTGATTGTGGAGTTTGCCAAGGATCTGTATGCGGGTGGCATGAATATCATCGATGCCACCGTTGAAGCCTCGCGCCAGCGCTTGCGTCCCATCGTGATGACCTCACTGGCATTTGGCGTGGGCGTATTGCCGCTGGCACTGGCTACCGGTGCGGCTTCGGGCGCGCAGTCCGCCATCGGCACCAGTGTGCTGGGCGGTATTATTTCGGCCACGGTGCTGGCGATCTTCCTGGTACCGCTTTTCTTTGCATTGATCGGGCGTTATATCAAGCGCTCGCCACCGCCTGACAAGGACGTCGCATCCGTATGAGAACTACCTTAGCCTGGGGGATGGCCGGTATGGCATGGCTGTGTGTGGGTGGCTGCTCGCTGGCGCCAGACTATACCCGGCCGGCCTTGCCTGTGCCGTCTTCCTACCCGGTCGCCACCGAAGCGCAAGCCAGCGCCGATGCCTTGCAATGGGCGCAGTATTTCCCTGATCCTGAGCTGCAGGCGCTGATTCAGCGGGCGCTGCAACACAACCGGGATTTGCGCGTGGCGGTGCTACGCATTGAAGAGGCGCGCGCGCAGTATGGCATCCAGAAAGCCGATCGCCTGCCCACGGTCAATGGCACGCTGGGCTATGAGCGTAGCCGCAGCGTACTCACGCAGGGGCAGAAGTTTGATACCGATTTCTACCGGGCGGGGGTGAATGTCACCGATTTCGAGCTCGACTTTTTTGGTAGGGTAAAGAATCTCTCCGCGACTGCGCTGGAGCAATTCTTATCCACGCAGGATGCCCGCGAGAACGTGCAAACCAGCCTGGTGGCGGAGCTGGCAACGGCGTATGTAAACCTGCTGGCCCTGAACGAACGCTTAACCGTCGCGCAGGAGACGCTGAAATCGCGCCAGGCATCGCTCAGCCGAATCAAGCGGCGCTATGAGGGCGGTCTGGATAACGCCATAGAGCTTAAAACCGCCGAGATTCAGGCCAAGACAGCCGAAGCCAGTGCCTCGGCGCTGGCGCGTGAGCAGGCGCAGGCCATTAACGCCTTGCAGCTTCTGGTCGGCGATGGCGCTCCGGCAGAGGCCTTGCCACCCAAAGCGCTCAATGATGTGCAGATGGAAACCGTTGCGGCAGGCTTGCCCTCGCAACTGCTGGAGCAGCGGGCGGATATCCGGGCGGCCGAGCATCGCCTGCTGGCGGCCAATGCCAATATCGGCGCTGCCCGTGCGGCGTTCTTCCCGCGCATTCAGCTCACCGCCAGTGCCGGGCTGATCAATGACGATTTGCTGCGCCTGTTTGGCGGCGGCAGTGATCGTGTGTGGAGTTTCACGCCGCAGCTGGTCTTGCCGATTTTCAATGCCGGTCGCAATCAGGCCAGTCTTGATCTGGCCGTGGCACGCAAGGATGTGGCCGTGGCCGAGTACGAAAAAACCATACAGACCGCATTTCGCGAAGTCGCCGATGTGCTGGTGGTCAGCCGCCAGATTGAAGACGAGATTGCCCTGCAAGCCAGCATTGCCGAGGCGGACCGCGAACGCTTGCGCCTGGCGACGCGCCGGTATGAGCGCGGGGTTGCTAACTATCTCGAACTACTGGATGCGCAACGCAGCCTGTATGACTCTGAGCAGCAACTGGTGCAGTTGAAGCAGCTCGGCCTCGTCAACAAGATCAATCTTTACAAGGCGCTTGGCGGCCACTGAGTGGTCGTCAGCCGCGCTTTTCCACCGCCGGGCATTCAAGCCCCGCTCAAGCTCATCCGCACAACTCCCGGTTCTTTCTGGGATAGCAT
>DATMSO010000055.1:0-5112 GCA_035565335.1 Methylovorus sp. | reverse complement strand
AAGGCGGAAGTAACCAGGATTTTGCGGGATGATGCGGACATAGTGTTTTTGAAATCGGCCTGAATGCTTGAATAGACCTGCATTTTAACAAATCAGCCCGGCTTTCACATGCGTTAACTTGGCGCATGCGTTAAAATTTGTGCTTTCAGATGCCCACCCGCAGGAAGCTTCGCCATGGCCTTGACCGAATCCGATATCCAGAATGTCCTGAAAACCATCACCGACCCCAATACCGGCAAGGATTACGTCAGCAGCAAATCCGCCCGCAACATCCAGATCAAGGGCAACGATTTATCGCTGGACATCGTGCTGGGCTACCCCGCCAAGAGCGTCATCGGCGAGATTCAGGCCCAGGTTAAAAGCGCACTGGAACACATTCCCGGCATTGGCAGCGTCACGGTTAACGTGGGCAGCCGCATCGTATCGCATAGCGTGCAGCGCGGCGTTCAGCTGCTGCCTGGCGTCAAGAACATCATCGCCGTCGCCTCCGGCAAGGGCGGCGTGGGCAAATCCACCACCGCCGTTAACCTGGCGCTGGCCCTGGCTGCCGAAGGTGCAAGCGTCGGTATTCTGGATGCCGACATCTACGGCCCCTCGCAACCGCAGATGCTGGGCATCAGCGGCCGGCCAGACAGCGCCGATGGCAAAAGCATAGAACCCATGGAAAGTCATGGCATCCAGGCCATGTCCATCGGTTTTCTGGTGGATGTGGATACGCCCATGGTGTGGCGTGGCCCCATGGTCACCGGCGCACTCGAGCAATTGTTGCGCGATACGCGCTGGAAAGACCTGGATTACCTGGTCATCGACCTGCCGCCAGGCACGGGTGATATTCAGCTCACGCTGTCGCAAAAAGTGCCGGTTACCGGCGCCATTATCGTCACCACGCCGCAAGACATCGCCCTGCTCGATGCGCGCAAGGGCCTGAAAATGTTTGAAAAAGTCGGCATTCCCATCCTCGGCATCGTGGAAAACATGAGCACACATATCTGCTCCAACTGCGGCCACGAAGAGCATATCTTCGGCGCAGGCGGCGGTGCGGCCATGGGCAAGGATTACAACGTCGACCTGTTAGGTAGCCTGCCGCTGGATATCCGCATTCGCGAACAAGCGGATGGCGGCACACCGACCGTGGTCGCCGACCCTGACAGCAAGATCGCCGCGACCTATCGCAGCATTGCCCGCACCACCGCGATCAAGATCGCCCAACTGGGGCTGGACCACAGTAGCAAATTCCCCAGCATCGTCATCCAGAACACCTAGCGCATCGGATCGCCCCATGGATAACACGCTGCCCTGCCCCGTCTGCGACAATCAGGCGGCTTTCTTTGATACAGCCGATTTCAATAAATCCTGTGAAGAGCGCCGGGGACTAGCGTTGCAGCCCACGGGCGTGATGATTCAATACTTTCGGTGCCTGGGTTGCGGCTTCTGTTTTGCGCCAGAATTTGAGCAGTGGACGCTGGAAGACTTCTCCACGCATATCTACAACGAAGACTATATGGCGGTGGATCCGGACTATCTCAGCATACGTCCGCACGACAATGCCGACCTGCTCTCGCGCAACTTTGGCAAAAACAAAGCCCGCATCCGCCATCTGGATTACGGCGGCGGCAATGGCATGATGAGCGACCTGTTGCAGGCCCAAGGCTGGGACTCCAAAAGCTACGATCCCTTCACCGACCCGGACATGCAAATCAGCGCACTGGGCAAATTCAACTTTATCAGCGCGTTTGAGGTGTTCGAGCATGTGCCGGATGTCTCGGTGCTGATGCAAAACCTGAATGCCTTGCTGGAAGATCAGGGCGGCATTCTATTCAGCACCCTGCTGTCCGATGGCGAACTGGACGATGGCACACTGGGCTGGTGGTATGCCGCCCCGCGCAATGGGCATATCAGCCTGTTTTCACGCAAAAGCCTGCAATGGCTGGGGCAGCGCTACGGGCTGCAATTACGCAGCCTGACCAATGGCACGCACCTGTTTTATCGCGATGTGCTGCCTGAGTGGTTAAGCTAGAAAAAGCCAGCAGCAACTGGCCAAAAATATAGGCCAAAAAATAAAAGCCGGAACTGGCATATGCCATTCCGGCTTTTATTTTTACTGACGCGTTCTGACGATGACTACAGCGCCACTCCGAACACATACACATCCACGCCATTGGCAGGCTTAATCACGGTAGCCGGGATCGCCACGCCACTACGCCAGTTGTTCACCGCCTCCTGCTTGCCCGCGCCCGTCACCAGAAAAATCACCGCCCGGGTATTGCTCAGGCGGCGCGCACTGATAGACACGCGCTCGGCAGGTGGTTTGGGGGAGTTATACACGGGGAAGACATCCACACTGTCATCCCAGGCATGGCCGGGGAACAGGCTGGCGGTATGCCCGTCTTCGCCCAGCCCCAGCAGCACCAGATCAAACTCGCCCACGCCTTGCAATGTCCTGGCATAGGCCGCTGCGCCTTCTACAGGCCCCAGCTCGGCGGGAATATCGTGTATCTGCTCAGCGGGAATCGCCACATGATCCAGCCAGGCCTGACGCGCCATCAGGCTGTTGCGCTCGGCATGGTCAGCCGGCAGGCAACGGTCGTCATTATGAAACACATGCCATTTGCTCCAGTCCGCCTTGGCATGACGCAGCAGCTCATACACCTGCTTGGGCGTATTACCGCCGGCCAGCACAATGGTGAAAGCGCCGCGCTGGGCAATGGCTTCCTCTGCCAGCGAAAGAATGCGTTGCAAGGTGGCTTCGTTAATCGCCTGTTGTGATGAAAATGTGTGCCAGCGACTGATTTGTCCATTTAGCACTAAACTTTGGGGGGAGTTTTGCGTCATACCTGAAACCTTTGCTATACAATAATGGCCACATACAGGCGCTCATAAAGCGCTCGCATGTAAGTAACATATCTCAACAAGAGATGATGACACATCATCCCGATCAAGGAAAATCAAATGAAAATTGCAATGCTAGGTTTGGGCAAAATGGGCGGCAACATGACACGTCGCCTTCTGAAGAGCGGTATTCAAGTGGTTGGTTTCGACTTCAGCCAGGACACCGTCAATCAGATTGCCTCAGTCAATGGCATGATTCCTTCTACCTCGGTAGCAGACGCCGTTGCAAAACTGGATGGTGAATCCCCTAAAATCGTATGGCTCATGCTGCCAAGCGGCGACCCTACTGAAAATCAGATCAAGGACCTGGTCCCCCTGCTGAACAAAGGCGATATCATCGTCGACGGCGGCAATTCGAATTACAAGCACAGTCAGCGCCGCGGTGCCTGGCTGGCTGAACAAGGCATCGGCTTCATGGACTGTGGTACTTCCGGCGGCATCTGGGGCCTGGAAAACGGCTACTGCCTGATGACCGGCGCCAGCCCTGAAGTTGCCAAGGTGCTTGAGCCTGTGATGAAAGCCCTGGCCCACGAAGACCACGGCTGGGCACACGTAGGCCCCGTTGGCTCCGGTCACTTTACCAAGATGATCCACAACGGCATTGAATACGGCATGATGCAAGCCATGGCCGAAGGCCTGGACCTGCTGAAGGGCAAGGAAGAATTCGGCCTGGACCTGGCCCAAATCACCGAACTCTGGCGTCATGGCTCCGTAGTGCGCAGCTGGCTGCTCGACCTGACCGCAGAATCGCTGAAGGTAGACCAGACCCTGGAAAACATCGCTCCTTATGTTGCGGACTCCGGCGAAGGCCGCTGGACCGTGGTAGAAGCTGTGGAACAAGGCGTAGCCGCACCGGTGCTGACCGTAGCGCTGCAAGCACGCTTCAGAAGCCAGGACTCCAAGGGCTACAGCTACAAACTGCTGTCACTGATGCGTAATGCATTTGGCGGCCACGCTGTTAAAACCAAGTAAACGGTTTTAATCAGCTCAACAAAAGGGCATCCGCCACAAGCGGTGCCCTTTTCGTTTTTTTACTGTCTGCCCATCGCCGTCGGGACAAATCATGTCCAATCACGGTAAAATCACGGTAATTCATTAATTTGCTATCAACGGAAGCTTTGAACACATGAAACAAATCGATCCTTGTACCCTGGTTCTGTTTGGTGCCAGCGGCAACCTGTCCCGTGTCAAACTCATGCCCGGCCTGTTCCGCCTTGACGCCCTCGGCCGCCTGCCAGAAAAAATGGCGATTCTCTCCGTTGGCCGCAGCGAAGTCAGCCTCGACGCCTGGCGTGCGGACATCAAAGGCATGCTGGATGCCAAATTCAAAAAGGGCTACGACCAAAAAGTGTTCGAGCGTTTCATTGCCCGTAACTTCTACCACGCCAACCCGCCAACTGACCCCGATGCTTTCGCCAAGATGAAGGACAAGCTGTCTGACGAAGCCACCTTCCCGCAGAACCTGGCGTTCTTCCTGTCGGTGCGCCCATCTGACTTTGCACAAGTGGTGGACCAACTGGCCGAAGTCGGCCTGACCAATGAAGACAAATACTGGCGCCGTGTGGTGATCGAAAAGCCATTCGGCACCAATCTGCCGTCCGCCAAGGAGCTACAAGCTTCCATCAGCAAGCACCTCAAGGAAAGCCAGATCTACCGTATCGACCACTACCTCGGCAAATCCGCCCTGCAGAATATCCTGCTGCAGCGCTTTGCCAACACCGTGCTCGAGCCGATCTGGAACAGCGAATACATCGACCACGTGCAGATCACCAACACCGAAATGCTGGGCGTGGGCGACCGCACCCAGTTTTACGATGCCACCGGCGCCCTGCGCGACATGATTCAGAGCCACGTGCTGCAAACCCTGGCGCTGACCACCATGGAGCAGCCCAAAGACCTCAGCCCCGACGCCGTGCGCGCCGAGAAGATCAAAGTCCTCGAAGCCATACGCCCGATTCCCGTGAATGACATTGAACACCACGCCTTCCGCGCCCAATACGCCGCTGGCGAAATCAACGGCGAAAAAGTCCCCGGCTACTTGGAAGAACTGGGCGACAGCAGCAGCGTGGTCGAAACCTACGCCGCGCTCAAACTGTTTATCGACAACCCGCGCTGGAAAGGTGTGCCGTTCTACATCCGCACCGCCAAGCGCCTGCACGAAGCCGACACCCGCATCTGCATCCGCTTCAAAAAAGCCCCGCTGCAAATCGGCAATGGCCAGCA
>DATMSO010000054.1:0-13985 GCA_035565335.1 Methylovorus sp. | reverse complement strand
GGAGCTGTGCAGAATACGGTGAATGGCAGCGCGGGTTTCGAGGATATTGTCTGTCGTGGCACTCGTTGCCTGCCATTCATCCAGCAGGTCTGACGGTGGTCGCAACTCCTTGATTTCCTTGATACGGACATCATCGGTGGCAAATTTTTGACTAGGACTCATGAATTCTGCAATGCAGCGCAAAGCGCAAACGATGTGCTTGAAGTAAAACGGCTATTATAAGAGCTGTGCAAAAAAAAGTAGATTGATTATTTGCAGCGTGACGATTTATGCGGCAAATCACCCTGTCAGCCCTCGCGTCAGGCTTGCGCCCGGGCGGTGTATGATAAGTCATTAGTCATAAAGGATTATTGCACCAGCATGACGCTTTGATTATTATGCAACTCGGCTTGAGAGAGCTCTAAAAATCACAAAATCGGCACAGACCATGATTAGCTTGACCACCACGCCGCATGCAATGGGCGGCCATACCTTTCAATATCGGGATAATGCGTAAGAAGCTCCACACGCATTACGACAACCTCAAGGTTGCGCGCAATGCGCCACCCGAAGTCATTCGTGCGGCCTACAGATCCCTGTCGCAGAAATACCATCCTGACCGCAATCCGGACAATGCCGAGGCTTCACGCATCATGGCGCTGATCAATACGTCCTATGAAGTGTTGTCTGATCAGGAAAAACGCAAATCGCATGATCTCTGGATCGCCGAGCAGGAATTGGTGGTGCGCCGCTCTCCCCCGCCACCGCCGCCCGAGCAGCCACGCGCCACCCGCACAGAAACCAAACCGGAAGCATCTGGCCCGAAAACCTCTACCATGTTCGCGAGCCGACTGCGCCAGCATTGGGCAGTGAAGCATCTTTTGCGCTATGGCCTGCTTTACTTAAGCAGCGCCGTATTCATCTGGACCTTCAGCAGCGACAAGCAGGCCCCGGCGGTCACCATGCCCAAGCAGTATGTCGCCAACCCGCCCCTGGAACCGGAAACCACGCAGGCCATCAGCAAGCGCGAACCATTTGCACCGAATGGTGCGCCCTGGCCGCACAGTGCAGGCTATGTCGATGGCTACCCGAAGTTGCGCACCAAGGGTTTATCGACCGTGACCGTGGATAATCGTGAGAACGATGGCGATGTTTTCGTAAAGCTGGTGTATCTGGGGGATGATCAGGCTTTTCCGGTGCGGCAGTTTTTCATACCGGCCCGTGGCAAATTCACGCTGACCAAGGTCAACCCCGGCAATTACGATATACGCTACCGCAATCTGCACAGTGGCGCATTGGCCCGTTCAGAGGCGTTCAAGCTGGAGGAGTCGAGCACCACCGAAGGCATACAGTTCAGCAAGATCACCATGACGCTGTACAAGGTGGAAAACGGCAATATGCAGACCTACAACCTGAACGACGAAGAGTTCTAATCAGGCAGATTCACCCGGCAGTCGTGGCGCTGCCTGTACTTCAATCTCCACTGCATCACTTTCATCCTTAAGCGCTACACCCGAGACTTTAAGCCGCATGGATTCGCGCGCCAGCCATAGCAGCTTGCGCGCCGCCGCCGCATACACCAGCCCTTCAGGTCGCACGTTGGAAATACAGTTGCGATCAGCATCGTGGCGTCCGGTGCGCGGGTCATAGGTCAGATACACACCCAGGCTATCCGGTGAACTAAGGCCGGGCCGTTCGCCGATCAGCATGGCGACCATGCGCGCATTCAAAAGCTCGCCTATGGTGTCGGCAATCGCCACCCGCGCCTGGCGCACCAGCACCACCGGACCTGTGGTCCATTCAGCCGGAAAAATCGCCCGTATCTCGGCCAGCAGCGCCGCAACATGCCGCTCCACCGCCAGCGATGACAGGCCATCCCCCACCACAAACAAGAGATCAATCGGGTTGGCACTGCGCATGACGCGCAACTTCTCGCTATCCGCCTCGCTCAGACGCCGCCCGAGATCAGGCCGCAACAAATAGGTGGCACGATCAGGGGCAGAGCTACTCACCTGCAGGGTATCGTAGCCAAGCTCGGCGATTCCTGCCGCCAGCTGATCCATATCCAGCGCCAAGTGCACCGCATCACGCGCCATGGCATGCGACATGCCGAAATCCAGCACTTCACGCGTGGGCAAGCTGCTGCCGACGCGCCCCAGCGCAATACGCGCCCGTGTAAAGCCTTTCAGCTGTTGCCAAGGGTCATCCGCCAAGGCTTCGGGTTTGAGGGATTGCTCTTTTTCGTTCATGGGAAATTACGCTGCACTCAATAAATTCTTGGGCATGTTCTGCAACATGTGATGGCCGGTGCGCACCGGCTGCACCAGGCCCTGTTCGTCCATGATGTTCATTTTCTTCAGCCATTGCTCAAACTCCGGCGCAGGCTTCAGGCCCAGCACCTTGCGCAGGTATAGCGCATCGTGGAAAGAGGTGGTCTGGTAATTCAGCATGATGTCATCCGCACCGGGAATGCCCATGATAAAGGTAATGCCCGCCGCGCCCAGCAACGTCATCAGTGTGTCCATGTCGTCCTGGTCGGCTTCGGCATGGTTGGTGTAACAGACATCGCAGCCCAGCGGCAGACCAAGCAGCTTGCCGCAGAAGTGATCCTCCAGCCCGGCGCGTATGATCTGCTTGCCATCGTAGAGATATTCCGGCCCGATAAAACCGACCACGGTATTGCTGAGTAATGGCGAAAACCGGCGTGCCACCGCATAGGCACGCGCTTCCACCGTCTGCTGGTCGACACCAAAATTGGCGTTGGCCGATAGCGCCGAGCCCTGCCCGGTTTCAAAATACATGACGTTATTGCCGACAGTGCCGCGCTTCAGCGCCTGGGCGGCGTCATGCGCCTCCTGCAGAATGCCCAGGTTGATGCCGAAACTCTGGTTGGCTTTTTCCGTGCCTGCAATCGACTGGAACACCAGGTCCACCGGTGCGCCCTTTTCCATCACCTGGATCTGGTTGGTCACATGGGTCAGCACGCAGGATTGCGTCGGAATGCCGTACTGGTTGATCACTTCATCCACCAGGTAATACAGATCCATCAGCGCCGGAATGCTGTCCGTGGCCGGATTGATGCCAATCACGGCATCGCCAGACCCATACAGCAGGCCATCCAGCATAGAGGCGGCAATCCCCCGCGCATCGTCGGTGGGGTGATTGGGCTGCAGCCGCACTGACAGACGGCCCGGCAAGCCGATGGTATTGCGGAATGCCGTGGTCACATGGCATTTGCGCGCCACCAGGATGAGATCCTGGTTACGCATGATTTTGCTGACCGCCGCCGCCATTTCCGGCGTAATGCCGGGGGCGACGCGCT
Source organism: Methylovorus sp. (assembly GCA_035565335.1). Taxonomy (GTDB): domain Bacteria; phylum Pseudomonadota; class Gammaproteobacteria; order Burkholderiales; family Methylophilaceae; genus Methylovorus. The sequence continues at coordinate 10,684 of DATMSO010000054.1, read as the reverse complement.
TCAGTGTCGCGCTATCGGCCATATCGGATAGCAGCCAGTCGCGAAAGCCACCCACGGTAAGGTGGCTGATCTCGGCAAACGCCGTGGCATCGTGCGTATCGAGAATAAGGCGCGTCACCTCATCAGTTTCATACGGCACTACAGCTTCCTGCAGGAATTGGCGCAGCGGAATATCGGCGAGGCACATGCGGGCGGCCATGCGCTCGGCATAGGTCTCCGCCGCAACACCGGCCAGGAAATCGCCGGAACGTGCTGGCGTCGCTTTGGCCAGCACATCTTTCAAATCGGTAAAGGTATAGTGGACTTGGCCTACGCTATGACGGTATTTCATGGCATGCATCCATAGAGTTGAAGGTGGCCGCAGGTGGCAGCCTCGGCTGCCTGGTTTGCAGTACCGGAGCCAGAACCCCGGTACCGCGCCTGCGGCCATTGTTACATGGCAATCACAATAAACAGATGAAACTAGACGACCGTGCCTGCGATGACATTGTCTGACGACGCATCACGATGATGCTGGGTCACGCTGTAGTACACATAAGCCAGCGCCATCAGCACCACAAAGATAAAGGCCAGCAGCTGGTTATAGTAGATCATGGTCACCAGACTGATCACGGCCAGACCCAGTGCAATGGCCGGGAACAATGGATAGGCAATCGCCATGAACGGACGTTCCAGATGAGGCTCCTTTTTGCGCAGGGCAAACAAGCTGATCATGGACATAATGTACATGACAATCGCGCCGAACACCGCCATGGTGATCAGGTTGGCTGTCAGTGTCATGCCGCCGAACTGGATCAGGTCATCACTGAAAATCGCAGCCACGCCCACCACACCACCGGCAATGATCGCACGGTGCGGCGTCTTGAACTTCGGATGTACTTCGCCGAAATACTTGGGCATGTAACCAGCACGGGCCAAGGCGAAAATCTGGCGGGAATAGCCCAGGATAATGCCGTGGAACGAGGCCACCAGACCAAACAGGCCAATCCACACCAGCATATGCAGCCAGCCGCTGTTTTCACCGACGATCATCTTCATCGCTTGTGGCAATGGATCGTTGATGTTGGACAACGTGCGCCAGTCACCCGCACCACCGGCAAATACCATCACACCAATCGCCAGAGCAACCAGCGTCAGGATACCGGCAATATACGCCTTGGGAATGGTGCGCTTGGGATCTTTGGCTTCTTCTGCCGCCATCGCCACGCCTTCAATCGCCAGGAAGAACCAGATCGCAAACGGAATCGCCGCCACAATGCCGGGGATGGACGCCATGCTGAAGGTGTTTTCACCGGACCAGCCATTGGCGACGAAATTGCTGAACGAGAAGCCAGGCGACACCACGCCCATGAACACCAGCAATTCGATGATCGCCAGTATGGTCACGAACAGCTCAAAGGTGGCCGCAATGCGCACGCCGATGATGTTGAGGCCGATAAAGATCACATAAGCGCCCGCTGCCATGAGTTTCGGATCAACCCCGGGAAACTGCACATTCAGATAAGCGCCGATCGCCATGGCAATCGCCGGCGGGGCAAACACAAATTCCACCAGCGTGGCAAACCCGGCGATAAAGGCCGCCTTGGAACCCAGGGCACGGCGCGCATAGGCAAAAGGCCCGCCCGCATGCGGAATGGAGGTGGTCAGCTCGGTAAAGCTGAAAATAAACGTGGTATACATGATCGCGATAAGAATCGCGGTGACCAGAAAGCCCAGCGTGCCGGCTTGCGCCCAGCCGTAGCTCCAGCCGAAATATTCACCTGAAATCACCAGGCCAACCGCCAGGCCCCACAGGTGCCAGCCGTTCAATGAGGATTTTAAAGAAGTACTCATGGCAACGCTCCCAAAAAACGTTCTAATGCGAAAGAATGCAGAGGAAAGGCGGCCCGAATGGGCCGCCCGCGGCTTTAGAATGCCTTGGTCACGCTGACAAGGAAGGTATCCTTGGCAATGTCGGAGTCAGAGTTTGGGTTACGGGAACCATTACGCAGACTCAGGAAGTCTTTGTAAGCGTCAGGATCGCTAGTCCAGGAATATGCGGCAGCAACAGACCAGCCACCATCAAAGCTTTTGTTCACACCAGCCTTGTAGTAGCTGATATCAAGACCTGTTGAGTTATGAATGACCTGACGACCAGCCTGACCAATCAAGGACCAGGTGGACTCGCCCAGCGCATAATTGGCATTCAGCTCGTAGAAGTAAGAACCGCGTGTGTTGCCTGTGACACCAGCACTAGGATCTCCAGCAAAGCCAGAACCGACTGGAGAATTGTTGGTGTTCCAGCCCCAATATTCAGTCAGAGTGCGGCCGGTTTTGAAGGTCAGCCATTGATAGGTCAAGGCCACGTAGGCTTCGGCCGTATTCAATGAGTTGGACTTGGTACCTGCAAAGTCGGAATCATCCCAGTTAGCCCCTGGATAGGTGTAGTAGATCATGCCCACATCGTAAGCAATCACGGAAGCAGCGCCTGGCAATGTGTCGCGGTAACCACCATAGTAGTCGACTTCTACGTGCGCGCCTGGCAACCAGTGATCAGACACATTGGCACCGGCGATACCAGCATACAGGCCCGACTTGTGATCAACTTCGAAACCCAGCATCAGAGCAGGTTTGCCCCAGGTTTGCGATTGGCCGCGGAAAATATTATCGCTGGCTAGTGTTGCTGTCGTTACGTAGGTGAATTCAGGTGCAGCCATGGTAGCTGGCGCCTCATCGGCCGCAAATGTCGGAGCGCTAAAACCGGCCAGCAACAGCAAGCCAGCAAGACTCTTTACAGGTGTATTCAACATCACAATCCCCTTATTTAATGAATGAATGGATAAATAAAACAAACGTCACAATCGCGTGTTGGGTTTGATAATCCTCCTTTGAAAAACATCGCACTATCCCATTTTGGCAAAATAGCCACACCAGTCTCAGACTGTCTCTTTTTTGCACATCCAGGCACGCCAGCCGCCGTATGCCGAGATGTCAATCGCGTTTTCAGTCGCGTAGGCTTCGCATAAAAATCCCTGCACCTGCGAGCCGTCTTCCAGCACCAGCGTGCCGAACCCCAAGGGCGCAGGCACGCTGGCGACAAAGGCGCCGTAATTGGCGAGCGGCAGTTGCCAGACTTCCAGCGCAATCGGCGCCCCGCCCTCGGTTACGCGCAGCAAGCCGGGCCGCTCCGGGGTAAAGCCATTCAGCTTGAATAGCTTGTAATAAGGCGAGGTACGGGTTTTCTCAACGAATTCCCCGCCCAGCGCCATCAGCTGCGGGTTGAGCGGCAAGCCGCTCATGTGGGCACCGCATACGGCGACCTTGATCATAGTGGTATCGCTCATGCGTGATTCTCCTTGCGGGTAAATGAAGTAGCGCCCAGCGTGCGCGCGGCATCTTCAATGCGGGCGGCAAGGCCCAGCAGCGATGCATCATGAAACGCCGGTGCGCACAGGGTGATGCCAAATGGCAGGCCGTTCTGCTGAAAACCGGTGGGGACCGCCGTAGCAGACAGGTCCAGCAGATTCATGAAATTAGTGTAATAGCCGAGGTTGGAATTGGTTTGCACCGGATCGGCCTCTACCTCGTCTATGGTGTAAATGGTGCCGGCCGTGGGCGTGACGATGATGTCCAGACTGTCCCACACCTTCGCAGCCTCACGCTGCAGGGCTTTCAGCTGATAGCCATAGGCATAGGCATCGGCCGCACTGAATCGCGTCGCGCCGCTGATGATCTTGTGCGTCACCGGATAGAGCGCTTCCGGTTTGCTTTCGATAAAGTCGCGAATGGCGGCATAACGCTCGGCCACCCATGGGCCTTCGTAAAGCAGGCGGGCGGTTTGCAAAAACACCGTAAAGTCGATTTCCACCGCCACACCACCCAGCGCCACCAGCCTGGCCACGGCGGCATCAAACAACGCAGGGGTTTCGGCATTGCCAAAAAACTGCAGCTGGTCAGCCCGTGGCACGCCAAAGCGGAAGCCTTTTGCGGGCAGAGGCTGGCCGACCTTGTCTGCCTGCCGCGAATATGGGTCGGCCTCATCGAAGCCCCCGGCGACTTCCAGCACGGTAGCGGCATCCTGCGAGGTCAGCGCAAAGATCGACACGCAATCCAGCGTGCGGCAGGCAGGCACGACGCCGCGCGTGCTAAGCAGGCCGCAGCTCGGTTTGTGGCCGACCAGATTATTGAAGGCTGCCGGCACGCGGCCCGAGCCTGCGGTATCGGTCCCCAGGCTGAAGCTCGCCAGCCCAAGCGCCACCGCTACCGCCGAGCCTGAGCTGGAGCCGCCGGAAATATAGTCGGGGTCTATACTGTTATGGCAGGCGCCATAGGGCGAGCGCACGCCGACCAGGCCGGTGGCAAATTGGTCCAGATTGGTTTTGCCGAGCGGAATGGCACCGGCATCGATCAGGCGCTGCACCACGCCGGCATTGTGTGCCGGCGTGTAGGCATAGTCCGGGCAGGCGGCGGTGGTCGGCACACCGGCGAGGTCTATATTGTCCTTGATGGCAAACGGGATGCCATACAGCGGCAGACTGGCCGGATCGCGGCCTTCCAGCGCCTCGGCATACGCCAGCAGTTGCGCCAGCGGCAAGCGATGTATCCAGATGCGGTGCGGGTCCTCGCTGCCCATGGCAGCATCCAGTTGCCGCACCAGTTGCGAAGGAGTGAGACTGCCTGCGCGGTATTGCGCGCGCAGCGTGGAGATTTGCAGATCAAGTGTGGTCATGATGGTTATTCCGATGCAATGGCGATGAGGGTCTGGCCGGCGCTGACCGGCTTGCCGGGCTGGCACAAGACATGGCTGATGGTCCCGGCTGACGGGGCGACCACGGCAATTTCCATTTTCATGGATTCGATAATCACCAGCGTATCGCCCGCCTCCACGGTATCGCCGACATTGACCACCACCTGCCACAGATTGCCCGCCACATGGGCGGCGACGGCACGGCAGTTTTCTGGCAGCACATTGTCGGCAGCGCTTGAGGCGGCGGCCTCTTCGTTGCTGTAATTCGCCTGACCATTGGCAATCCAGCGCTCGCGCTCGGCATCAAAGGCCGCTTGCTGGCGCTCCTTGAATGCCGCCATGGTGGCGGCTTCAGCTGCCATCAGCGCGTTGTAATCCTTGAGCCGGAATACCTGCTCTTCGATCTTGAGCTTGAATTTGCCGCGCGGGAAATCCTCGCGTATCTGTAGGAGCTCTTCGGCGCTGACCGGGTAAAAGCGGATCTGGTCAAAGAAGTGCAGCAGCCAGGGTTTGCCCTGCGGAAAATCGGCGGTGGCACGCCAGCGGTTCCACATCTGCAGGGTACGGCCAACAAACTGGTAGCCGCCGGGGCCTTCCATGCCATACACGCACATATAGGCGCCGCCGATGCCCACGGCATTTTCCGGTGTCCAGGTGCGGGCCGGGTTGTATTTGGTCGTCACCAGGCGGTGGCGCGGGTCCACCGGCGTGGCGACCGGCGCGCCCAGATACACATCGCCTAGGCCCAGCGTGAGATAGCTCGCCTCGAACACGATACGTTTAACATCTTCAATACTGGCAAGGCCGTTGATGCGGCGAATGAACTCGATATTACTGCCGTGACCGGAGGCCATGTCGCACCAGGGCGCATCCTTGCGCACCGATTGCATGTACTTTTCGACAGCCAGCTGGGTGGCGGCATCGTCCCAGGACAGCGGCAGATGCACGATGCGGGTCGGCACTTCCATGTCTTCAATCGCCGGCAACTGGCTTTCCAGGGTTTGCAGGGTCGCCAGCAACTGCTCCACCGGCAGGCGCAGGCTGTCGTAATGCACCTGCAGCGAGCGGATGCCGGGGGTGAGATCGATAATGCCGGGCACCTTGGCCTGCTCCAGCGCCTGCATGAGGGCATGCACGCGGAAGCGCAGGTTAAGGTCCAGCACCAGCGGGCCGTATTCCACCAGCAGATATTTGTCGCCGGCCTGGCGATACACCACCGCCACGCGTTCGGCGGTCTCAGGCAAGGTGGCGAGCACAGGCGTTGCCGTATTGGCCGTATCCGTGGCTGGCAAAGTCAGGGGCGCAGTGGCGCTCGCCAGATCTGCCAGCATGGCGTTCTGGGCCATTTCCAGGCTACGCGCCTGTGCCTGGCTCAAGCGCACAAAGCGCACTTTGTCGCCGGCTTTGAGCTGGCCCATTTTCCACAATTCGGCCTGCACGATGGTCGCCGGGCAGACAAAGCCACCCAGGCTGGGGCCATCCGGGCCGAGGATCACCGGCATGTCACCGGTAAAGTCCACACTGCCGATGGCGTAAGCATTGTCGTGAATATTCGAGGGATGCAAGCCCGCCTCGCCGCCATCCTGCCGCGCCCACTGCGGCTTGGGGCCGATCAGGCGGATGCCGGTGGTATTGGAGTTGTAATGCACTTCCCAGTCGGTGGAGAAGAACATGGCAATGTCATCGTCGGTAAAGAAATCCGGCGCGCCATGCGGGCCATACAACACACCGATCTGCCAGCTGTGGCTATATTGCGGACGCAAGGCCGGCGCGATTTGCTTGACCGGGATGATGGCGTCATCCGCCTTGCCCAGATGCAGCACATCGCCCACGCGCAAGGCGCGGCCGCCGTGGCCGCCAAACTGACCCAGGGTGAAGGTGGATTTGCTGCCCAGGTAATCCGGCACATCAAACCCGCCCTGCACCGAGAGGTAAGCGCGGCAACCCAGCTCGCCCAGTTTGCCGATGGCCAGCGTGCTACCGGCCTTGACGGCATGCGACTGCCACATGGCAAGCGGAGTGCCATCCAGCGTCAATGCCAGCTCAGGGCCGGTGACGGCAATCACGGTATCCGTATTGAATTTGAGCGTGGGACCGATCAGGGTGATCTCCAGCCCTGCCATGCCTTCGGGGTTGCCCACCAGCCGGTTGGCAAGGCGGAAAGCCAGATGGTCCATGGGGCCGGAAGGTGGTACGCCGATATTCCAGTAGCCGGTGCGGCCCGGATAATCCTGGATGGTGCTCATGACACCACCCTCCAGCACATCCAGCGTATGCGGACGATAGACAAAGCTATTGAGGTAGCGGGTGGTTTGCTGCCCGGCGGGGAACACGGTATCGGCCAGCACCTGCCGCAGGTATTCGAGATTGGTTTCTATGCCGGCAAGGCGGGTATTATCCAGCGCTTGCTGCATAGCCTTTACTGCTGCGCTGCGGTCGGGCGAATGCACCAGCACCTTGGCGAGCAAAGGGTCGTAGAAAGGCGAAACCTCACTGCCCTGCTCTACCCAGGCATCCACCCGCACATCGGCCGGGAACACCACCTCAGTCAGCACGCCGGAGCTGGGCTGAAACTGTTTGTTGGCATCTTCGGCATAGACGCGCACCTGAATGGCATGGCCGCGTGGTTGATGCTGATACGCCGCAATAAAGTCGCGCTCGTCTGCGGCCAGCCGGATCATCCAGCCCACCAGGTCGACGCCGCTGACCAGTTCGGTCACGCCATGCTCCACCTGCAGTCGGGTATTGACCTCGAGAAAGTAAAAATCGCCGCTGGCATTGTCGTAAACAAACTCCACCGTACCGGCAGAACGATACTGTATGGCACTGGCAAGACGCACGGCGGTATCAGCCAGTTGCCGGCGTATCGCCTCGCTGATATTGGGGCCCGGGGTTTCTTCGATCACCTTCTGGTTGCGGCGTTGTACCGAGCAATCGCGCTCACCGAGTGCGACCACATGCCCGGCGCCATCGCCGAAAATCTGCACTTCGATATGGCGCGCGGCCTGGACATATTTTTCCAGATAAAGGCCGGACTCTTTGAAGTTGGCGCGCGACAGGCGCTGCACCGAGGCAAAGGCTTCGGCCAGTTCATCTTCGCCCCAGATCAGGCGCATGCCGATACCGCCGCCACCGGCGGTGCTTTTCAGCATTACCGGGTAGCCTATGCGCGCGGCTTGGGTGCGGGCTTCGTCCACATCGGCCAGCAGGCCGGTGCCGGGCAGCAAAGGCACGCCATTGGCTTCTGCCAAGGCGCGCGCCGTGTGTTTGAGGCCGAAATCCCGCATCTGCTGCGGTGTCGGGCCGATAAAGGCAATGCCGGCGGCTTCGCAGGCTTCGGCAAAACCGGGGTTTTCCGAGAGAAAACCATAGCCCGGATGGATAGCTTGTGCACCAGTCTGGTGCGCTGCCTGCAGGATGGCGGGAATATTCAGGTAGCTTTCGGCTGCAGGAGCGGGACCTACGCACACCGCCTCATCGGCTTCCAGCACGTGGCGGGCACCGGCATCGGCTTCGGAGTAGACGGCCACCGAGTGCACGCCGAGCTGCTTGAGTGTGCGGATGATGCGGCAAGCGATCTCGCCGCGGTTCGCAATAAGCACTTTATGAAACATGACTAAACCTTGTGCGGGCCGTCCCGCTGGGTATAGATCTCATCGGGCCGTCCCGGTGAGCGGTTGATTCAGTCGGCTGATACTGACTGATGGCAATACCGTTTTTGTCTAGCATGTTGCATGCCAGCTTTTATACCCGGATCAGGCAGCATCCCATACCAGCAGCCGCACTGGCGTTGGGTTATAGGCATTGCATGGATTATTCAATTGCGGGCAATTGGAAATCAGCACCACCACATCCATCTCGGCGCGCATTTCCACGTATTTGCCCGCACCTGAAATCCCATCGTCAAACTTGAGGTGACCATCGGCGGTGACCGGCACATTCATGAAGAAATTGATATTGGCGGTAATGTCGCGCTTGCTCATGTGATGGTGGGTGGCGCAGCCGCAATGGTTGAGCGCATGCATGAAGCTATCGCGGCAGCTGTGCATGGGGCGCTTTTCCAGGGCATAGCGCACGGTATTGCTCTCGGCGGCACAGGCACCGCCCAGGGTATCGTGGCGGCCACAGGTATCGGCGGTGATGGTCAGCATGGGGCGACCTTCGCTGGAATACAGTACCGAGCCTGTTGTCAGGTAAAGCTGGCGCTGGCGGGCAATGGTGTCCACCGCGCTGTAGCGTTCTTCCGGGTCGGCAGCACTGTAAAACAGCGTATCCACCGCCTGGTTGCCTTCCAGATCGAGTATGCGGAATATCTGGCCTTTTTTCACTTCGGCCATCCAGGGATCGCCGGCATCGCATACCTGGTCCAGCACGGCGTTACGCGGATCCAATGGGCTTTCGGTCAGCATCTGGCTCATAGGTAATACCTTTCCGTATTGATAAAGCCGCGGGCGTTTTGCTCGCAATGGGTGCGGCACACGTCATCGGACGCGGCGGCCCCGGCATGCCAGGCAGAGAGTTTTACGGCGGCGGGTTTGTATTCAGTAACAGGGTTGAGCGGGTGCGGTGCGGCGGAGAGCACCAGCAGCACGTTCATATCGAAGCGCACATCGACATAATCGCCCGCCTGGCTGTGACCGGCGACAAAGTGCAGCGCACCGTTGTCATCCGGCACGGCCTTGCTGAAAAAATTGACATTGGCGACCAGGTCGCGCTTGCCCAGACCGTATTTCGCCAGCTCCACCAGCAGGCCATCCTTGCCGCTGCGGTGCATGGCATTGCGGTGAGTCTGAAACGTGGCCTTGCCATACTGGGCTTCGATCATGGCGGCATCGGTCACGCCGCAGAAGGTATCGTGCCAGCCCACGCTATCGCCAATGATGGAACACATGACGCGGCCCATGTCGGAATAGCAGACATTGCCGGTGGTGAGGTACGCCGTATGCTGCGCCTTCAGCGAATCCGGCATGTTGTAGCGTTCCAGCTTGTCTTCCGGGTTGTAAAACAGCGCGGCCAGGTTGGCCCCGCCCTCCAGGTCAGTGATACGCAGCGCAGTGCCTCGGCGTATCAGGCCTGACCAGTGATTGCCGCCGGGGATGGTTTCTTCCCACAGCACGGCAGCAGGTTCAAATACAGCACTCATGCTTTTGTCCTTGTCTCTTTTTCCCGTTATTGCCCCGCCTTGCGGGCCTTGGGCGTCATCGGGTGTAACGGCGGGATGACCGCCCCCATCAGTTGCAGCTTGCCGGTAATCACACCACGCAACGCGATGATCTCATTCGCCACGGCCTGCACAGTGAGTGCCGGGCCTTGTACCAGTATCACTTCCATGGTCTGGTTATCGGCCAGATGCACGTGCAGCGAGCTGATCACTTCATCCAGATGCTGGTACTGCAAATCCGCAATGGTTTTTTGCAGGCCTCGCGTACCATTGTTGTAAAGAATGGTGATGGTACCCACCATGACCTCATTGCCTTTTTCACGCTTATGCTCGGCCAGATGCTGGCGCAGCATGTCGTTGATGGCTTGCGAGCGGCTTTCGAATCCACGCTCAATCACCATGGAATCGAGCTCGGCATGCAGCTCATCCGGCAAGGAGATACTGATGCGATTTACCGGTGCCTTTTTGTTTTTCTCGTTCATGTTTCCTCCTGTGTGACTTGCCGGTTTGGCGCGACCAAAGGCGCCATCATGGCAGACCGGGGCAGGCCTTGCAGCCTGCCCCGTCAACACCTTGGCTTAGAACATGTAGCTGTAACGATCAATTTCCCACTGGCTCACGGTCAGGTGGTAGGTTTCCCATTCCTGGCTCTTGTAGGTGACAAACTCGTCACGCAGCTCCTTGCCCAGGGTTTTTTCCACCAACGGATCGGCAGCAAATGCCTCAACCGCTTCCTGCAGGGTTTGCGGCAGGAATTGAATGCCACGGCCCATGCGCTCTTCTTCGCTGATGGCGTA
>DATMSO010000053.1:0-5261 GCA_035565335.1 Methylovorus sp. | reverse complement strand
AAACAACGAGTAAGGCAGTCACGCCATGACCAAATCTGAGCTGATTGCCAATCTGGCTGCGCGTTTTCCGCAACTGGTGGTCAAGGATGCCGAGCTTTCTGTGAAGGCCATCATTGACTCCATGGCGGATAACCTGGCCAGTGGAGAGCGCATCGAGATCAGAGGCTTCGGTAGTTTCAGTCTGAACTATCGCCCTCCCCGTCTCGGACGCAATCCCAAGACTGGCTCTAAAGTGCAGGTACCGGAAAAATACGTACCTCACTTCAAGGCCGGTAAGGAATTGCGTGAACGCGTAGACCTCGTTGAGTAAGACTTGACGTTACAAGCAGTACAAAAAGCAGCATCTTCGGATGCTGCTTTTTTTTGCCTTGCCGATGCCGCTAAAGCCTTATATGGCGGCCCCGTATATTTAAATTCGCCACATCAGAGCGGCTTAGGTAAAATCCTGATCATGCGCTATATATACATACCCCTAGGCACGCTGCTCTTCATCATGTTGCTGGGTTTTGCTCTCAAGAATTCCCAGCCCGCCGAACTGCATTACTATCTCGGCCTGATATGGCAGGCGCCGCTTTCCCTCATGCTGCTGATCACCTTCTCTATTGGTGTGCTGGCAGGTATCCTGGCCTGTGTCGGCGTCATGATCAAACAGAAGCGTCAGGTCATGAGCCTGCGCAAAGAACTCAAAACACTCAACAAAAGCACCCAGCAGGAACCCTGAATTAATGATGGAATTTGAATATTGGTGGCTACTGGCCCTGCCCCTGTTTTTTGCGTTGGGATGGGTGGCTGCCCGAGTCGACATCAACCAGTTGCTGTCTGAATCCACCACGCTACCGGCTGCTTACTTCAAGGGCCTGAACTTCCTGATTACCGACCAGCATGACAAAGCTATTGAGGCTTTTGTTGAAGCGGTCGAAGCCAATGCCGATTCGCTGGAATTGCATTTTGCCCTCGGCAGCCTGTTTCGTCGTCGCGGCGAAGTCGATCGCGCCATTCACTTGCACCTCAACCTGCTGGATCGCAAAGAACTCCCCGAACAGCAGAAACTGGCGGTCATGGCCGAGCTCGCTCAGGATTACCTCAAAGCGGGTCTGCTAGATCGCGCCGAAGAGCTGTTCAAATCGCTGGACGGCAGCCGCTACAAGCAACCTGCGCTGCGCTCGCTGCTGGAAATCTATGTACGCGAGCGTGAATGGGAGCGTGCCATCAAATGCGCCACCGAGCTGGAGCGCATCTCCGGCATTCCATTCCGCAAGGAAATCGCTCAGTACTACTGTGAAATGGCCGTCAAATCCACCCTGAATAATGATGCCCACACCGCCCGCTATGAGCTGGATATGGCCCTCGATGCCAACAAGTCGTGCGTACGCGCCACCATCATGCTAGGCGACATGGAAGCCGCAGCGGGAGACCACAAGGCCGCGATTGCCATCTGGAAACGCATTGAATATCAGGATGCCGAGCGTATCAGCCTAGTTGCTGCAAAAATGTTGAAGAGCTACCGCGCGCTTGGCCAGAACGAAGAAGGCCTGAACCTGCTCGCCAGCTATCTCGAAAACTACAAGCTGCCGACCTTGCAAACCGTGGTGTATGAAGCCACCATGGCCGAAAAAGGCCCAGAGCCTGCCGCCAAACTGGCGCGCACCGAACTGGCCAGAAAGCCAAGTCTGCAAACTCTGGATCAGCTGTTGCAGGCCAGAATCGCGCTGGAGCCGCAAGACCAGCAGGAAACCCTGCTAATGCAGCAGACCATACGCCGCGCCATAGGCAATCGCAATGTGTATTGCTGCGACCAATGCGGCTTCAAGGCTAAGAATTACCACTGGCAATGCCCAGCATGTAATGCCTGGGAATCTCTCCCCTCAGAACCGACCGAAGCGCTATAAATGACCACGTCCGATACCCAGACCAACCCCAGGATTGTCGTTGCCCTGGACTATGCCGATGCGCAGAGCGCGCTGGCGCTGGCCCAGCAGCTAGACCCCAGCCAATGCCGCCTCAAGGTAGGCAAAGAGCTCTTCACCGCTGCCGGTCCGCAACTGGTAGAGAAACTGGTGGATCAGGGTTACGGGGTGTTTCTTGACCTGAAATTCCACGACATCCCCAACACCGTAGCCAAGGCTTGCGAAGCCGCAGCCCGACTAGGCGTCTGGATGCTAAATGTGCACGCCTCAGGCGGCCAGCCCATGATGGAAGCGGCCAAAGAAGGTGTTGCCAAAAGCGGCCAGCATCCGCTGCTGATCGCCGTCACCATACTCACCAGCATGGATGAGCAAGTGATGCAAAGCCTGGGAATCGCAGGCAGTCTGCAGGATCAGGTATTACGCCTTGCGCGTCTGACGCAAGCGGCAGGCCTGGATGGTGTCGTGTGTTCCGCCCAGGAAGCCCCGATTTTACGTCACGCATTGGGCGAAGATTTCTGCCTGGTGACGCCTGGCATACGGCCGCACAATGCCAGCCTGGATGATCAATCCCGCGTCGTCACCCCTGCGGATGCCTTGCGCCAGGGCTCCAGTTACCTGGTGATTGGCCGCCCCATCACACGCGCTACCGACCCACTGCAAGCCCTCCGTGACATAAATCACGAGATCAGTTTGCTTTAAAAAGACTTTTTCAGCGCCAGAGTAATATCCCATGAGGTCACCCCGGCGTGACCGGATTTCGTCAATATCATCATGGGAGTTTAGGTAATGAAAAAGAGTTTGCTTATCGCACTGGCCGCCCTTTGTTTTGCTGTGAGCGCGCATGCCGCCGTCAATATCAACACTGCCTCCAAGGAAGAGCTGGAAACCGTCAAAGGCATAGGCCCGGCAAAAGCCCAAGCGATCATTGATTACCGGAAGAAAAATGGCGGTTTCAAGACATTGGATGACTTGAACAATGTGCCGGGGTTTGGCGACAAATCCATGGCCAAGCTTAAAGGTCAGGTAGCGGTCAGCGGCAAAACCACCGAAGCCGCCCCGGCCAAAGCGGATAAAAAATAATATTGCCCAGAAGCAATCACCATAAAAAAGCCCCGACGCATCGGGGCTTTTTTATTGCCTGTACTGCCCTGCCAACCTGACCCAACCTAACTTGGGCTGGCATGGCCTGGCCTGGAGAGCAACGGGGCTTACTTCACGCGCATGCCAGGCTGTGCGCCTGCATCCGGTGCCAGGATATAAGGGCCGCCACGTTCATCCGATGCGGCCAATACCATGCCTTCCGACATACCAAACTTCATCTTGCGCGGCGCCAGATTCGCCACCATCACCGTCAAACGGCCTTGCAGCGTGGCAGGGTCATACGCCGACTTGATACCGGCAAACACCTGACGTGGTTTTTCTTCGCCAATATCCAGCTCAAGACGCAGCAGCTTCTCGGCGCCTTCCACATGCTCGGCCGTCACAATCCGCGCAATGCGCAGATCCACCTTGGCAAAGTCATCAATGCTGATGTACTCGGCGTCAGCAGGCGCAGTAGCAGCAACGGGAGTGGCAGCGGCAGGCGCAGGCGCAGCCGAGGTTGGCTGCAGGGATTCTTTATTGGCTTCGATCATGGCTTCTATCTGTTTAGGGTCTATACGGGTAATCAGGTGCTGATAGGCGGCAATGGCATGCCCCGCAGGCAATGCATGCTCCACCTTAGTCCAATCCAGCGTCGCAATATTCAGGAAAGTTTCTATCTGGCCCGCCAGCTTGGGCAATACCGGCTTGAGGTAAAGCGTAAGCAGGCGGAACATTTCCAGCGCAGCGGTGCATACCTGATGCAATTCCGCCTCGCGCCCCGCCTGTTTTGCCATATCCCACGGCGCATGCTCGGCCACATAGCCATTGGCCTTGTCGGCAAGTGCCATGATCTCGCGCAAGGCACGGCCATAGTCACGTGAGTTGTAACATTCGGCAATGCTGCCAGCCGCCTGCCGCAACTCAGTAATAACGGCGTTATCTGCCAGCGCGGCCAGCTTGCCGTCAAAACGCTTGCTGATAAAGCCGGCGGTACGGCTGGCGATATTGATGTACTTGCCAACCAGGTCGCTATTCACGCGGGCGGTGAAATCGTCCAGATTGAGGTCGATGTCTTCCATCGAGCCATTCAGCTTGGCGGCGTAGTAATAGCGCAGGTATTCCGGGTTTTTCACATGCTGCAGATAACTGCCGGCGGTGATGAAGGTACCGCGTGACTTGGACATCTTTTCGCCATTCACCGTCAAAAAGCCATGGGCAAAAATCTGCGTAGGCTGACGATGACCAGAGTATTTCAGGGTCGCCGGCCAGAACAAGGCATGGAAATACAGGATGTCTTTGCCGATGAAGTGATAAAGCTCGGTAGTACTGTCGGCTTTCCAGTATTCGTCAAAATCCAGACCGAGACGGCTGCACAGATTCTTGAAGCTGGCCATGTAGCCGATAGGCGCATCCAGCCACACATAAAAATACTTGCCGGGCGCATCGGGGATTTCAAAGCCGAAATACGGCGCATCGCGCGAGATATCCCAATCCGATAGGCCGGAGGCGAACCACTCGCCCATCTTGTTGGCAGCTTCCGCCTGCAAGGTACCGGAACGGGTCCACTGCTGCAAAAACTCGCCGCACTCGGAAAGCTTGAAGAAATAGTGCTCGGTTTCCTTGCGCACGGGCGCTGCGCCAGACACGGCGGAGTATGGATTGATCAGCTCGGTCGGGCTGTAGGTGGTGCCGCAGACTTCACAAGAATCGCCATACTGATCCTTGGCGTGGCACTTGGGGCACTCGCCCTTGATGAAACGGTCCGGCAAAAACATCTGTTTGACCGGGTCAAAGAACTGCTCGATGGTCTTGGTGGCGATCTTGCCGTTTTTCTTCAGCTCGCGGTAGATGTTGCCGGCCAGCTCGCGGTTTTCAGGGGCATTGGTCGAGTAGTAGTTATCAAACTCCACCAGAAAGCCAGAGAAATCCGCATAGTGTTCGGTGTGCACCTTGGCAATCAGCTGCTCGGGCGTAATACCCTCTTTTTCAGCGCGCAGCATGATAGGGGTGCCGTGGGTATCATCGGCACAGACATAATGCACGGTATGGCCCTGCATTTTCTGGAAACGCACCCAGATATCGGTCTGGATGTATTCAACCAGATGCCCGAGGTGAATGCTGCCGTTGGCGTACGGCAAGGCGGAAGTAACCAGGATTTTGCGGGATGATGCGGACATAGTGTTTTTGAAATCGGCCTGAATGCTTGAATAGACCTGCATTTTAACAAATCAGCCCGGCTTTCACATGCGTTAACTTGGCGCATGCGTTAAA
>DATMSO010000052.1:0-22135 GCA_035565335.1 Methylovorus sp. | reverse complement strand
ATTCAACATCAGACCTGTCAGGCAGTGACTTTTCTCACGCGCGTAAACGCATTGTTTTCAGCCTTGGGCTTGAGGTTGAGAATTTCCTTGTCCGGGCTCGCTTGATGCAGGTAGCTGCGATCAAAGTCATCCTGTCTGATGGTATTGGCCTGGGTATGCGGTGTGATGGCAGATTGCTTGATCTCGGGAGCAAACAAGGACACGCTGCCCACGACGGCAAAAAGAATCAGACTGGATGCGGCAAGGTTCACTAGCCAGTGGTATTGGCCCTGATAAAAATTCTGATGTTGGCTCATGATGCGTCTCCCTGAAATCATGTGGTGAATATGGCTTGCCGGGCTCTCGCTTTAGTAACCATTGTTAAGTTGCGATTGTTGGCCCGTGCAAGTGATAAACCAGTAATGGCATTGTAGGAGTTGGTTCCCTTGCTGTCCGTCCGCCGAGTTCCTGAATTA
The DNA here is from genome assembly GCA_035565335.1 of Methylovorus sp. Lineage (GTDB taxonomy): Bacteria > Pseudomonadota > Gammaproteobacteria > Burkholderiales > Methylophilaceae > Methylovorus. The sequence goes on along the minus strand of DATMSO010000052.1, from coordinate 21,680 downwards.
GCGTAGGAAAACACCTACAACACTCTACTAATGGTTGTTAGTGGTAATTGCAGACCAGCCCGTTGTATACGGCCTTGACGCCCTCCACGGTCACCGCATGGCGATAAGCGCAGGCGATCTGGTCGTAGCTGCCGAGCTGGCCTTTCAATACGACGATGCAGCGCTTGGATTCCACCTCAATATCAAACCCCTTGAAATACGGATCGGCAGACAAGCGTTGCAAGACCGTGTTGCGAATCTGCTCATCCTGCGTCAATACGACAGGAGGCTCCAGCTCACGGGCTTTGGCAATGTTGTCCGGCATGCGGGCTGGAGGAGAGAGGGTAAAGCTATCAGCAATGTAATCTGACATCGTGAATTCGGCGGACAAGTCATCCATGATGAGCTCTCTTTCTGTTCAAACTTGAGGAAGGACGCCGGTCTTGCCGGGACGGCCTTCGCAGAGGGTTAACGAAGTAAGGGCATGATAATCAAGGCTTATGCAAGCAGCAGTCGGCAGCATGCTGATTGTCGTGTCAGTCAGTTCCGACGCGCATATGGGAGAAACTCACAAGCGGAGTTCAGCTGCGTTAACAGGCGCAATCTGGATGGTTTAAGGGAAATAAAAGGTGAGGAAGAACAACGAAGCAGTATGGCATCTGCAAGCATTCATGCCTGCAGACCATGGTCTATCAGATGAGGATGACACCCGTGCTGGGTGGCAACTCTGCCGGTGATTCCTGAGGTGTATGCTCGGTAGGCAGCTCGACGGCATGATGTGTTTCAGGGGAAGCAGCTTCCGCATTCAGGTGAGGTTGTTTGATAAACCATCCCACCATGATGATGCTGGAACTGAAGGCAAAAATGATGACACTGAGGGCGGCCATGTTGATGAGCCGCTCGTGTTTTCTCACCTGTTTCATGTCGAATCGTATGCTATTCATGATGCATGGCAATGCGCGTCACGCATGACGGAGTTGGCAGCCGTTTTGTACCGAGCGCACGCCCGCCACGCCACGCGCGATTGCCATCGCCTCGGCAATATCACCATAGGAAGCAATCTTGCCGCTCAGGTACACCACACCATGGCGTGTTGCCACGCCTATGGTGAGGCCGAGCAAACCCGCCTCTCGCAGCAGGCTGGTTTTTACGCGTAATGTCGTCATCATATCGCCCAGCATGCTAGAGAGGTTCATGATTTAGCCCTTTACAATCAGACTGTTGTGTACGGATTTAACACCTTCGGTACCGGCAGCAATTTCCTTGGCGCGCTCAATCTGAGCTTTATTTTCAACAAAACCACTTAATTGCACAACGCCATTGTGTGTTTCCACGGAAATTTCCAGACCCTTGAAACCTTCATCCTTCAGGATGTTGGCTTTGATCTTGCTGGTGATCACGCTGTCGTTGATAACGCGCTTGGCATTCTTCTGCTGGTCTTTCGACTTGTATTCAGAGTATTCCTTTTGATCCAGCGTTCCATCGCCATCCACATCGGCTGCCTTGAAGTGTTTTTTGGTGAACAGCTTGTCCTTGGAGGCTTCTGCCGGTGTCAGCAGGTCATTGCTGTTGGTATCCAGGTTGCGAAATTCGGTGGCCAGAGGGGTCTGGTCTATGGTGTCTGCGGTGCCAAAGGCAAATGCAGCGGTACTACCAAAACCTACACCAGCGATCAGCGCCAGTGTTGCGATATGGGATGTGCGGATTTTTTTCATGATTTCTCCTTGTTCTTGTCCGGCATCGAAACGAGCCGGAGACAATTTGCCAGCAGGAGCTCTACTGGCATTGGAGGCATGCTACGGGATGCGCGACCTGACAAACAGTCAGCGCTATTCTGTAATTGATGTCAGATGAAGACTACAGCTGGAAAGGCCCGATTGGCGGGCCTGTGCGCGATTCGAGGCAAATGGACAGGCTGATCAGGTCTGATTGATATCCAGAGGGACCAAAGCCCGGGTTAGCATGCCATGACCGGGGGAAGATTGGATTTCCAGATTGCCACCAATCGCCATCACGCGGTGACGCATGCCGGATAAGCCATGAGTGGTGCCGCCACTGACGCTAAGATCCGCACCGACGCCATTGTCTTCGATTTCCAGCTTGACGAAGGACAACTCCGCCATCAAGTGGATGGAGACTTTGGTCGCCTTGGCGTATTTGCTGGCGTTATTCAGGGTTTCCTGCACCACGCGGTAGACAATCAGGCCTATGGTATCGCCAAACTTCACACTATCATCCGGCAATACCAGATTGAGCTCCCATTGGTTGCGCTCGGCCATATCTGAAATCAGCGAGCGCAACGCTGCCCAGAAACCAAATGTTGCCAGCATGGAGGGATGCAGATCCTGCACCACCTGGCGCTTGAACTGAATGCCCTGATCAATGTAACGCATGGTTTTGGCGAGCTTGTCTGCCACATCCGGGAATGTATCGCGGGTTTTGCGCGTCACCCAGGAAATATCCATCTTGGTCGCGGTCAGAATCGAGCCCAGCTCATCGTGCAACTCACGGGCGAGTTTCTCGCGCTCGCGTTCCACGTCCGACTGATAGCCCAGGGCAAGGGTCCGCAGCAACTGGGTACGCGAATTCAGCTGGCTTTCATAGGTATGGACTTCCTCTTCCAGGCGCTGGCGCAACTTGTCGCGCATGGACATTTCACTTAGTAACTGCCGGATCACCAGTATCACCAACACCAGCAAGACCAGCGACGTACCGACAATCGCGATACGGGTATAGAGCACACTGCTGCGACGCTTGACCACCAGCTTGTTAAGCGCATCATTCTGCTGGTTTAGCAGCGTGGTGATATAGCCATTCAGCTTGAGCATATCCTGCGCACCCTGGTCGAGGTCCACAACGCTATTGGCTTCCTTTGTGCGATTGGCATTCGCCAGTGCCATGGTCAGCTTCATTTCTGCCGCTTTTGCTTCAAGCGTGCCGCTCACCGTCATCAGCCAGTCTTTTTCATTATTGACGGGCATGCGACGGCTGTCTTCCGTCACCAGCCCGCGTAGCCTGCGTATATCGAGCCGCGCAGCTGTCACCGCTTCGTTAAAGGTCGTGGCGTAGCTTTCCTTTTTGGTCAGCAGATAGCCGCGCTGGGCGCTTTCGGCTTCGGTGGCGCGGTAGCGCAAATCCGACAAGGTGGAAATATTGTTGCGGATGACAAAGATATCCTCCGCCAAGCGGCTGATCGAGACGATCCAGCCATCGGCAATCACCACGGCCAGCAAGGTCAGTGTCATGGCGGCGATCAGGGTAGCCACCACGCGGCCACCCAGCTTTTCAATCACACGTTCCGTCTGGGTCCAGATTTTTTTCATTAAGGTCATATTCGAATTTGTCAGCGCTCTCTTACAAGCGTTTCAGAGTATCCCCTCTCATGGGGAAACGCCCAAGCCATTAAGCTGGAGGCACTATTTAGCCAAGCAAGGAAAACGCAATGCTCAACTATTCTATCGTGTTTTTGGTCATCGCCTTGATTGCCGCTCTTTTCGGCTTCAGTGGAATCGCTGCTGGCGCGGCCGAAATTGCAAAAATCCTCTTTTATATCTTCCTGGTGATCTTTGTGATCTCATTATTAACGGGATTTTTCTCAAAGTAATCAAATATTTCGATTAATTTTTTAAAAGAAAGTCAAGATTATGTTTAGTTCATCCAAACCGCAAGACATCCAAGAAAAACTCGAAACCACCGCAGAAGACGTCAAAAGTAATGTAACCGACATGTCAGAACAGGCAAAAGTTGCGGCGGCAGATCTTAAAGAAAAATTGCAGGACAAAAGCAGTGCTTCCAAGGATGAAATCCTGGCATTGCTGGAAAACATAAAAGCCCTGCTTGAATCCAAGGATCCCAGCGAAAAACTGGAAACGCTGAAGGATCAGCTCGCCACCAAACTCGGTGACTGGAGCAGCACCTTGCGTGGGGAAGTCGAGCAAGCCATTAAAACCGGCGAAACCCGCTCCAGGCAGATCGTGCGCAAGCGCACCCTGCTGAGCTTATCGGTGGTGTTCGGCACCGGTGCCGCGCTGGGCTACCTGTTGGGTAGCCAGCACTCCGAAGAGTGATCGCCTGGATTAAAAGCTTAAATTTGCCAGCCCCTATTTGCCAGCCTGCCATAAGGAAAATCGATCATGGACGAAGTAAGAAACCCCGCTACTGCTGACCAGTTATTCAAACTGGATATGGACACCATCCGCACAAATGCGCGACTCAGCGTAGAAAATGGCGCGGCCACTCCAGGCTATGAAGCAAACCGGGAAGTCGTGATCAGCCACCTGAACGCAGCGCTGGCTACGGAGCTGGTATGCAGCTTGCGCTACAAGCGCCATTACTTTACGGCAAAAGGCTTGAACTCCGAGGGCATCGCCAAGGAATTCCATGTGCATGCACAGGAAGAACTAGAACATGCCGACCAGATTGCTGCGCGTATCGTGCAACTGGGCGGTGAACCTGACTTTTCGCCGGATGGGCTGGCAGGCCGTAGCCACGCCGATTATGTGCCGTGTCTCGATCTGCGCGAGATGATCAAGGAGAACCTGGTCGCTGAGCGCATCGCTATCGACACCTATCACGAACTCATCCATTATATTGGAGATAAAGACCCTACCACACGCCGCTTGCTCGAAAGCATTCTGGCAGAGCATGCCGACGAACTATCGGACTGGCTGGCTCGCTCCTGACCGTATTGATTACCCTTAAGAGCAGACATAAAAATTATGAAAAAAATATTATTAGTAGACGATCACAGCATAGTCCGGCAAGGCTTGCGTAACCTGATTGAGCTGGAGTCTGACCTGGAGGTGACGGGTGAAGCCGCCTCCGGTGTTGAAGCCATCAAGCTGGTGCGCAGCAATAACTACGATGTCGTGGTGATGGATATTTCCATGCCCGACAAGAACGGCGTCGATACCCTGCATGATCTCAAGCATGTGAATGCCGAGTTGCCGGTGCTGATACTGAGCGGTTATGCAGAAGAACAATATGCACTGAATCTGATGCGTAACGGCTGCAAGGGTTATTTGTCGAAAGATGCAGAGCCAGAGGAAATCATTTCTGCGATTCGGGCCATTGCCAATGGCAAGCGTTATATCTCATCCGAACTGGCAGAGTTGATGACTAATGAGCTTAGCCATCCGACCGAAAAACAATTGCACGAAACCTTGTCAGACCGCGAATTTCAGGTGTTTTTCAAACTTGCAGGTGGTTTGAGCGCGACAGAAATTGCAGATGAACTCTGCATCAGCGTGAAAACCGTGAGCACGTATCGCACCCGCATTCTGGAGAAAATGAGCTTGAAAACCAATGCGGATCTGACGTACTACGCTATCAAGAACGGCTTGATCACATGAAATGCGAATGCGCATATGACACCCAGATGTCAGCGTTTGTAGGACAAGCGCGGATAGGAGCCATGCGCACATTTCATTATCATGCCACGTGTTTAACCGAGGAAAGCATTCCTTCCCGCAGTATGGATTAACAATGTCTGTGACCAATGCACAACTTTCTACACAGCAGCCCTATATGAGAGTCTTGCTCATTGAAGATTCTGCTTTGTTGCGCGAAACCATTATGGAGACTTTGTCATCATGCGATGGCCTGGTGTTTGATGGCGTAGCCGCGACGCAGTCAGATGCCTTTAAAATCTTGCGAGACCGCCCTTTCGACTTTTTACTGGTCGATATCGAGCTGGCCGAAGGCAATGGCTTCGAAGTCATTCGCATGACGCAGCGCGAAGACTACCCCTACCCGCGCCCAAAATACATGATACTGACCAACCATGCCCATCCGCATTACCGTCAGGAAGCCAAAACCCTGGGAGTCGATTACTTTTTCGACAAGTCGATGGATTTTGACAAGGCCATTGATACCCTGGAAACGGAAGTCAAAAGGTTTGTTCCTGAAAATGATGAAGCCTGGTAATTTGCCGGGCAATTTTCTTCTCGTTATATAATCCGTAGATTCATTCATACCACTCAGGGACGACCCTGAGCTGCTTTTTTATACGGGACGACCCGGCAAGAAGGGTCTCATGTCCTGGATATTTCTCATACTCGCTGGCGTGTTTGAAATCGGCTTCACCACCTGCCTCAAACTCTCAGACACCTTTAGCAAACCCTGGCCCACACTGGGTTTTATCGTCTGCGCCGGCATAAGCTTCTGGCTATTGATGCAGGCTACCCGCGAGATACCGCTGGGCACCGCTTATGCCGTATGGACGGGCATAGGCGTGCTGGGCACCGTCATCATCGGCATCGTGGCGTTCAACGACCCGCTGAGCCCACTGCGCCTGCTGTTTCTAGTATTATTGATTGGCGCGGTGGTCGGCCTAAAAGCCGTCTCCTGAGCCTTAATTGAGATTGCACCATCTAAGTTGAACAAGCCTTGTCGTATGCTGAAGAGAACATCATGCCACTGGAAACCTGGGAATTATTAAGCTACGTTGTGACTGTTTTTGGCCTGCCGCTCGCTATCTTTTCCTTTGTGCTAGAGCAGCGCAAGGAACGTGAAAACGAGGAGGAAGAGGTCTATCAGGAGCTATCCGATGCGTATACCGACTTCCTCAAGCTGGTCATGGCCAATCCTGATCTCAAGCTGCGTTCGCAAACTGCCAGTCAGGAGCTGAACGAGGAGCAGCGCGAACGCAAGCTGGTGCTGTTTGAAATCTTGGTATCGCTATTCGAGCGCGCCTACCTGCTGGCGTATGAAGAAAAGATGGTCGGCAAGCAATTGCGGCGCTGGCGCTCGTGGGATGACTACATGCGCGAATGGTGCCGCCGCGATGATTTCCGCAACACACTGCCCCGTCTGCTGCATGGCGAAGACCCGGACTTTGCCGCCTATATCCGGCAACTGGCCTTGCAGGAAAGCACGCGCCTGCCGGATCGCCCCGCTGCTACTTGAGGCGTTTCAGGGTATAGCCGGCTTTTTGCAGCTGCGCCAGCAAGCCGCGTTTACCGGCCAGATGCGCAGCCCCCACAGCGACAAACACTGATTTCTCCCGCGCCTCGGCATCAATTCGGGGCGCCATCAGATCATTGCGATCATCCAGCAGCTTAATGCGCAGCTTGGCCCACAAGGCCGGTGGCAACAGATTGCCGGTCATGCGCGTATCAATATCGACAATGCGGGCAGGGTCGCCCTTCAGATAGGCGTTGATCAGCAGTTCATAATCGCGCTCCTTATCCCGCTGGCTGCGTTTTAATACGGCGCGCAGCATGCCCATCTGTTCCTCCTGGCTCAGGCCATCCAGCAAGCCAAAATGCTCTTCCGCCGTCTCCAGACCTTTGACCTCGCGCCCGAGGTCGCGCGCTTTGGCGTACAGCTGAATATCCTGGGTATAAGGCCCCTGCGGTTTGGGCAAATCAAATACCACCGCCAGCAGCCAGGGCTTCATCTGCATGGCCATACTGCCTATTGCATGCACCTCGGCCAGCGCCCTCACCTGCTCCAGCTCGGCGGCGCTTAAGCGCTCCTGCAGTTGCTGATCAGGGTTGAGGTACACGCTTTGATCCTTGGGCGGCAGGGTTTCCATCATGAACACATCCACGTCGCCCAGCGCTGTTAATACGGCCGGGGCAAAATCATTCACCCTGGCATCGTCGGTATGCACGGTGCCAAACAGATAGCTCACCTTGCCGCCTGGGGCCTGCAGCTGCCATAACAATGGCCGATCAGCCGCCTGCACAGACGTGACGGCAAAGAGGCCCAGCGCTACCAGCACTCTGGCTGTGACGGTAATAGAGTAAGAGATGAGCGACATGATGAAACACCTGAACGCGAAGTAAGCGGGTGTTTATTCTCGCATTGATATGGGCTGGCGGGCACCCTGCATTGCTTTGGGCATTTGCAGGGTGCGTGAGGAAGATGCGCGCAGGATCAACCCGCGTGGCTAACGCGTGGTCTGCTTTTGCTTGAATGGCGTTTTCTTCGCAGGCAAAGCACGCCCCTTCATCTCGGGCCGGCGGGATTTGTTGACCGCAGGCACGATAGGTTGAAACGCCGGTACCAGGTGTTTCTTACCATTGCCGATCAGGTCGGCGCGCCCCATGCGTTTCAGGGCCTCGCGCAGCATAGGCCAGTTGTTGGGATCATGGTAGCGAATAAAGGCTTTGTGCAGGCGGCGCACGCCACCGGCCTTGGGGATAGGCACGGCTTCACTGTCCGCCGTGACCTTGCGCAACGGGTTTTTACCCGAGTGGTACATGGCAGTCGCCATCGCCATCGGCGTCGGGGTAAAGGTCTGCACCTGATCCAGCTTGAAGTCGTACTTCTTGAGCCACAGCGCCAGGTTAAGCATGTCTTCATCCGTGGTGCCGGGGTGGGCGGCAATAAAGTACGGAATCAGGTATTGCTGTTTGCCCGCCTCTTTGGAGAAGCGTTCAAACATTTCCTTGAACTTGTCATAGGCACCCATGCCCGGCTTCATCATCTTGGACAGCACGTTTTCTTCGCTGTGCTCGGGGGCGATCTTGAGATAGCCCCCCACGTGGTGCTGTACCAGTTCCTTCACATATTCGGGTGAGGTCACCGCCAGGTCATAACGCAGGCCGGAGCCCACCAGTATCTTCTTGACGCCCTTGATATTGCGCGCCTTGCGGTAAAGCTGAATCAGCGCCGAATGGTCGGTATTGAGGTTTTCGCAGATGCCCGGATACACACAGGAAAGCTTGCGGCAGGATTGCTCGATCTTCTCGCTCTTGCAGGCCATGCGGTACATATTCGCCGTCGGGCCACCGAGGTCGGAAATAATGCCGGTAAAGCCTTCCACCTTGTCGCGGATTTCCACGATTTCATTGAGGATGGATTCTTCCGAGCGGCTTTGAATGATGCGGCCTTCGTGCTCGGTAATTGAACAGAAGGTACAGCCGCCGAAGCAGCCACGCATGATATTGACCGAAAAGCGGATCATCTCCCAGGCGGGGATGCGAGCGTCTTTGTAGACCGGGTGCGGCTTGCGCGCGTACGGCAGGTCATAGACAAAATCCATTTCCTTGGTGGTGAGCGGTATCGGCGGTGGATTAAGCCAGACCTCGCGATCACCATGGCGCTGCACCAGCGCCCGGGCATTGCCGGGGTTGGCCTCCAGGTGCAACACGCGGGAGGCATGGGCATACAGCACCGGGTCTTTGATCACTTCTTCATAAGCGGGCAGACGCACTACCTGCTTGCTGCGATCGGCCTTGGGCTTGCGCACGATCTGGATGGCGCTGACGCCTTCAGGCAAGGCAGGTTTTGCATCGATCTTGTCGTCGGTCTCGCAGCTGGAGCCCGCGCCCATTTTCATTTCATACGGGTCGACATGCGCATCCACCTTGCCGGGGCGGTCAAGATTGGTCGAAGCGATTTCATCCCAGCCTTCCGGAATGCGTTTAAGTAGGAAGGCAGTGCCACGAATATCCGTGATGTCAGCAATATTATCGCCACGGGCAATACGATGGCTGAGATCGACCAGGGCGCGCTCGGCATTGCCATACAGCAGAATATCGGCCTTGGAATCAACCAGAATGGAGCGACGCACTTTGTCCGACCAGTAATCGTAATGCGCAATACGGCGCAGGCTGGCCTCAATACTGCCTATCACCAGCGGCACATCTGGGTAAGCCTCGCGGCAGCGTTGCGAATACACCAGCACGGCGCGGTCGGGACGTTTGCCTGCCTCGGCATTGGGCGTATAGGCATCGTCCGAACGTATCTTGCGGTCCGCCGTATAGCGGTTGACCATGGAATCCATATTGCCGGCGGTCACGCCGAAATACAGATTGGGCTTGCCTAAAGTTTTGAAGGCATCCGCCGATAACCAGTCAGGTTGAGCAATAATGCCCACACGGAAGCCTTGCGCCTCCAGAAGACGTCCTACCAACGCCATACCGAAACTCGGGTGATCAATGTAGGCATCGCCCGTTACCAGAATAATGTCGCAACTATCCCAGCCGCGCGCATCCATTTCAGCACGGGTCATGGGGAGTACAGGGGCAGTTCCGAAGCGTTTTGCCCAGTACGGGCGATAAGCGTTGATTGAGCGTGGTGTTTCCATAGTTGACTATTTTACTCTGGAAACAAAAAATCGTCGCTAGTGGATAACAATAGCTCGCCATTTTCGGCCACACTACCAAAATACAAACACCGGAAACATCCGGGAACTACGGGACAGACAAATGGGAGCATCACAATTGATACGGGGTCGCCACGCGACCATGGTGTTTCTGGCAACATGCAGCCTGCCAGCCTACGCCACCAATGGATTCAACCTGATCGGCTTTGGTGCCGAATCCACCTTGATGGGGGGCGCCGACGTCGCTGTCGCACGCGACCCTTCCGCCCTCAATACCAACCCCGCAGGTCTGGCGCAGATTCAGGGGCGCATGTTCAATGGCTTTGCCTCTTTGCTGCGCACCACCGACTTGCGCCATGAAGATCAGTTTGGCAATGACGAACATGCGGCCAATCGCTACACCGGGCTAGGTGGCGGTGGTTACGCCCAATCGCTGGACAGCTTGCCCTGTACGGCAGGCGTGGGCATGTTTGCCCAAGGCGGTGCCGGCGGTGTATTCAAGAACATCACTACGCCTGCAGGCAATGAAGACAAGTTTTCAGCGCTGTTTGGCATTGCCAAATTCACCGGCGGCATGGGCTGTCAGGTGACGGAGGATCTGGCATTGGGTGCCAGCTTTGGTCTGGTGTATGCCAGCCTGGAGCAGAATCTTTATGGCAACACGGCCAATGGTGTAAAGATTGAAGATGTCAGCACCATACGCCCGACCTTCAAGCTGGGGGTGCAATACAAGCTCACGCCTCGCATCGTTCTGGCCGCAGCGTACACAGGTAAAACCGAGCTGCCGATGACCGATGGCGAGCTCAAGCTGAATACCGGCGCCGGGTTCATGACCTACCGCGACGTGAGCTTCAAAGGCTTTGCCCTGCCCCGTGAAATTGCCGTGGGCGCAGCTTTTCGCCCGAATGATGACTGGCTGCTCTCGGTCAAGCTGAACTGGATCGAATGGTCAGATGCGTTAACTTCGAGCACGCTGCGTGCCAGCAATCCGGACAACCCTGCATTTCCCAACATCACGCAGACCAATACTCTGGACTGGAAAAACCAGTGGGTTATCGCCACTGGCGCGGCTTACACCTTGAATGACAAAACCACACTCTACGCTGGCTATAACTATGGGCGTAATCCGATTCCGCGCGGAAACACAACGCCATTTATTGCCGGCATCCTGGAACATCATTACACGGTGGGTGCAGCCTACAAGTGGAATCAGGAATGGACGGTCACTGGCGGTGTCGAGTACGACGCGCGTATTCGCGTCAAATACAACAACGATGAGTTACCGTTCGGCAATTCGGCCCTTAGTAACGAAGCCATCTTCTTGCATTTCATGCTAACGCGCCAATGGTAATAAGCTGCTGCTAATGAAAAGGGCTCCCGCAGGAGCCCTTTTTTTTATGCCATCAGCCTTAACTATTCTTTCGTATTCGGCGTCAGCTCGATATCCGTGTCAAAGCCAAACAGCTGGCCTGCCCAGATAAACACGACCCACACCAGCACGCCAAACGGCAGGTAACCGAAATAGCCCAGCAGCGGCATCTCGGCAAAGATGTGGATGACATTCACGTAGGGAATCTCATAGATCCAGTAATTGGGATTGGTCTGCAACTCCGGCATGGGATGCGCGCTGCCGTAATTCCAGATTTCCCAGAAAAAGCCATTGAACAGCGAGGCCAGCGCCACCAGCAACAGCGGGTTCCAGTTGCCCTGGGCCAGCGAGGTAAACGGACTGCTAACCTGCTTGCGGATCAACTGACCACTCAGCACTACCAGCGGGCCTATCCATACCACCCAGAACAGCGGATAAGGCAGAAACACCATGGCGAAAATCGAGATATAGCCAGCCAGCATCATCAGATTGCCAGGCAACGGCAGCTTGGGGCCATTGCTGTAGCGATTGGCGAGCTTGGGGCAGGTCTTGAGCAAGGTATACCACTCAAAAATGGCCGGCCACACCGTGGTGTAGGCAATCAGGAACAAGGCGACGATCATGGCATGGCTGAGCTCCGGCATGGTGCCGTTGGGGTAATACCAATTGCCCAGCACGAAATAATCGTAGTACTCAAAGAACAACCAGCCGAAGACAGACACCAAGGCGCTGATCGCCAGGGTCTTGGGCTTGGATGAGAGCAATGAAACGCCATTATTGCGGCTGTACACCAACCCATCCAGTGCCAGGATAAAGCCCCACCAGAGCGGCGAGAAGGCGTAGTAAGCCCAGGGCACTACCCTGCCCCACATCAGCCCCAGGAACACGACGGTAAATGCCAGGCCAATCCAGAACCAGACCGGCAATGGGGCTTTAGGCACGGGTGGTGGTGGTGCGACCGGCTTGAACCCAAACCATTGGGGGAACAGCAGAAAAGCGAGAAATGCCAGCTCTACAGCCAGCACCAGCAGAAAAACCAGCAAATTGAAGCCGGGATCCGGCTGGACATATTGTGGTGGAAAAACACCGAAACCGGGTGGCAGGTGATCAGGATAAGCGAACCATGCGGCGACTAACGGTAAGGCCAGGCACAACAGGATAGGCCAGATAAAACTCCACTTCTTGGACATTAGGTACTTCCCCCTTTGGTTGATGGAACAACATTTTTTTATTGGTATTCTTGTGCAGCCCACTCACGGCGAAAGCAACCAGCAATCAGGATGAGAGGCTACGCTTCTTGCGTTGGCGTTTGTGCTCATACATGCGGGTATCGGCGAGATGCTTCAGCACATTGCGGTCTGCGCTCTCGCTGACCATCGCCACGCCATAGCTGATGCCGGAAAAATCAAAGCCCTGGGCGTGTACCGCCTGCATGGCGGCATGCAATTTTGTCTCGATGGAGGTGAGGTCTCCACTGGGGAATGTAATCGCAAATTCGTCACCACCTATCCGATGCAAGGCGCCGTATTTCATGAGCTCACTGCGCACGGCAGAGGCAAAAGCGCAGAGTAGTTCGTCGCCGCGTTTGTGGCCAAAGTTGTCGTTGTAAAACTTGAGCCCATCCATATCGACAAAGACCAGCAGACCGCTCTGTGGCAAGTGCTCAAGCTCTTTATCCAGCGCGTAGCGGTTAGGCAAACCGGTCAGCGCATCGGTATACGCGATCTGGAGGTTATGCTCGGACTGGTTGAGCGCATATTCTTTTTCATAATGCAGCTGGGCAAACTGCCGCGCCAGCACCAAGGCCAGCAGGATCATTTCCACCGTGACCGCCAGCAGGCCGATGTGTTCGATATAGAGGGTAAACACGCCCTCAAGCCCGGAATTGGTAATGGCATAGGCGCCGATGGCGAAAAAAGCCACAATCGCCACCAGGTACATGCGAGCGGTGCGGTTGCCACGGTAAGAACACACGATGCCCGCCAGCAAGCCATAGGACATGATGACGCCAACCCCGTAGCGGTCCATTTCCATGGACCAGTTAGGGAACAGCAAGGCAACCAGCAGGAAAATCCCCAGCAAGCCCAGCGACCAGCGCCTGATGGCATGGAGCTTGCGGTATACGTGGCGCTTGATACCCAGCAGGCTGGAGACAAACAGTACATAGGCAAAATTGGAAAACAGGATGGGAATGCTGACCAGGTAGAACCAGTGCACCCCGAACAGATCTGGCGCGACCAGCATCGCCATGCCGTTGTAAACCAGATTGCCGGCAATGAAGAGCGCATACATGGTGTCGGTGCGCTGACCACGCACATAGCCAAGCACGGTGTAATAGACCATGAGAATCAGCATCGCCCCCATGCAAACGAGCACAATGGCATTGCCAGGCTTAATGGCCTGGCGATAGTTATCTAGGGTATCGATATAGGGCTGGGGTTGCGCCAGATAAAAGGACGAGTACAGCTCGCTGATAATGCGGTAATGCCCGGCAGGCAGTTTGATTTCACGCCCGTGCCGCAGCATGAAGGGATTATCGGTCGCGGAGGCAATGCCGCCGGTCAGTTTGAGGACCAGATCGCCATTATCGTCAAACACATAATGGGTGAAGCGCTCAATGACACTGGAATTCTTGAAGTCGACGACATAGGTGGTGTTGCCATCCAGCGTCATGTCCGCCTGATGCAGGAAGACGCCGCCTGTATTTTTGGTGTGGGCCACCTTGGGCAGGCCTGTTGCCGACATATCGTATTGCAGCTGGTAATCCCAGACTTCCGCCGCCTGATACCAATCCCCCTTCAACTCCATAGGCGCTGCCGATGCCGGTATTGCCAGCACTAACAGCCAGAAGCATAAGCAGAGCTTGACCACCATGCGAAACGTCATATTTGTTGTGTGCAATTTTTTAAGCCTGACAAACCTTGAATCAAAGCTGAAACGCCCCTTCAGCTCCCTGAACATCCGAGGCAATAAACCACATCATAATACATAAAACATATCTGACAACGCTCATCGATTTATACCTTTGGGTATAGGCAGACCAGCCTCACCGCGCAGGCATTATATTATTTGCGGCAGCTTGTCATGGCGCGTGACAGCAGTGATATGATTTATACAACACTGTGCGTGAATCAAGACCAAAATATAGAAATTCACTCCATGAAGAGAATCAGTACCGTACAGAGGTTTCTGCTGCCGATCGCCATCTTGATTATCCTGGCGGCGATACTGCAAGCTTTTTTTGAATACCGCGCCAAGCTGGCTACCGTGGAGCAGGATGCGCAAACCCAGACGCGCGCCAGCATCCAGCTGCTTCAAACCACCGAAAACCTGGTGCACTCCCAAGTCCTCGCCGCCATGCGGCTGCTGCGTCAGAACGCCCTCAACCTCGGTCTGCCGGCGATCAATGGCAGTACGGTACTGAATGGCAAGCGCATTCCCAACCTGGTCTTTGGCAATCACCCGCAAACCGGCATTTTCAGCGTGGTTGACGAAGTCACCCGCATCAATGGAGGCACAGCCACGCTGTTTGTCAGGGCTGGAGATGACTTCATCCGCATTTCCACCAATGTGCATCAGCTGGATGGCAGCCGCGCCATCGGCACGCTGCTGGACCCTAAGGGCCGCGCCATTGAGGCGCTGCGCGAGGGCAAGCCATTTTATGGGGTGGTGGATATTCTCGGCAATCCTTATATCACCGGCTATGAGCCGATGTTTGATGCAGAGGGAAAACTGATCGGCATATGGTATGTGGGCTTTCAGGCGGATATGGAAGCCCTGCGCACTACCATGGAAAACACCCGCTTTCTGGAAACGGGGTTTGCCGCCATGCTCGACAGCCACGAACATATCCGTTTCCTGTCTTCGCATATCAAAGCGGCCGCCGCTGAACGCCTGCTGGCGGAGCGGCCAGCCTCCTGGCAGCTGATCAGCCAGGATGTACCCAGCTGGCGGTTCAAGGTGGTGTATGCCTATCCCAAAAAAGAAGCCGCCGTGCAAGGCCTGGTCAAGGCCTTGTATGTGCTGCTTACCGGGCTGATCGGCCTGGGCGTGCTGGCCTTGATTGTGCAATCGCAGTTAACGCGCCTGGTCATTAAGCCTATTGGTGGCGACCCGGAGCTGGCGGTTGGCCTGGTGCGCAAGATCGCCACCGGCAATCTGGAAGATGATGGGCTCGCCGGGCAGCAAAATACGCTGATTGCCCATATGATCACCATGCGCAACAACCTGCGCCGCATGATGGATACCCTGCGCTCCAACAGCGAAAACCTCATTCTGGCCGCCAGCGTATTCGAGCATGCCGGCGATGGTATTTTCATTGCCGATGCCCGCCTGTGTATCGTGCAGGTAAATCCTTCGTTTGAAAAAATCACCGGCTTCACGGCCGAAGAGGCCAAGGGTAAAAACCCGCAAGAGCTGTCGTTTGCCATCCACGACCCGAAATCTCTGCTGGAAATGATTTATTGCGTGAAAAAGATTGGGCAATGGCGCGGCGAGTTGCAGAATATCAACAAGCGCGGCGAAACCTATCTGATCTCCATGGATGTCTCCAGCGTGACCAATCAGGAAGGCCTGATCAGCCATTATGTGGGCACGTTTTCGGATATCACCCTGATGAAGCGCCAGCAGGAGAGCCTGCAGCATATGGCCTACCACGATACGCTGACGCAATTACCCAACCGCGCACTGTTTGCAGACCGGCTACGCCAGGCCTTGGCGCGGGTTACGCGCACCGAAGAAACCATCGCCGTGTGCTATATGGATCTGGATGGCTTTAAACCCATCAACGATAGCCTGGGGCATGAGGCGGGGGATGAACTGCTCATCAAGCTATCCGAGCGCATCAAGGAAAGCTTGCGCTCCGGCGATACCATTGCCCGCATGGGGGGCGATGAATTCGCCCTGCTGCTCTGCAATCTGCGTTCTGGCGATGAGGCACGCGATACGCTGGATCGTATCCTGCAGAACATCAAACAGCCTTTTCAGGTCAAAAATACCGAGGTAAAGATCAGCGCAAGCGCAGGCATGTTTTTGAATCCTTCGCCGGACCATGATCTCGATTTCATCCTGAGCCGCGCGGACCATTGCATGTACCTGGCCAAAACCAATGCGGCGCTGGATTTTTATGTGTATGACTCCAGCATGGAACCATTGCGGCCGGTCTGAATCGAGCATGCATGCCCCTGGCACTGATTTTCTGACACATGCGTTTTAGCACAGGCATTCTTTAATACCCATGACTCACGCTTATTACCAGCTTCCCGGTGGCCGCGTAATGGCCCTGGATGCCGACACCCCCTTCCCCTCGGTGGATTGCGCACTCGAGGAACCCAATGGGCTGCTCGCCATAGGTGGTGATTTATCTGCAGCGCGCCTGCTCAATGCCTATCAGCAAGGCATCTTCCCCTGGTTCAGCGCCGGAGAGCCGGTGTTATGGTGGAGCCCGAATCCGCGCATGGTGCTTTTTCCGGAGGAGCTCAAGGTGTCGCGCTCACTGGAAAAGCGCATGCGCAAGCCCGACCATGCAGTGCGCTTTAACACTTCTTTTCTGCAGGTGATGCACTGTTGTGCAGATACTCCCCGCGCGCACCAGGACGGAACATGGATTACCGGCGACATTATCGCCGGCTATCATGCCCTGCATCAGCTGGGCTATGCCATAAGCGCAGAAACATGGATGGATGATGAGCTGGTCGGCGGCTTGTATGGCGTGCGGCTGGGCGCCATGTTTTATGGCGAATCGATGTTTCACAGGCGGACCGATGCGTCAAAAATTGCCTTTGTGCATCTGGTACGGGACTTGCAGCGTCAAGGAGTAAGAATGATAGACTGCCAGATGAAAACCGCCCATCTGGCCTCGCTGGGCGCCCGCGAGATTCCCCGTGCGGAATTTTTGTCACGCCTGACTGGACTGATCGCCTCATGACCTTGCCCAATGACATTCCGCTGCAAAGCATCCAGTTCTACACCACCACGGCTTATCCGTGTGGCTATCTGGAAAACCGATCAGCGCAATCCCTGATCGCAGCGCCACACCACCTGATCAACGCCAATATTTATAGCGGCTTGATACAACTGGGTTTCAGGCGTAGTGGCAAGTTTGCCTACCGGCCTCAATGCGGCGAATGTCAGGCATGTATCCCGGTGCGGCTGCTCGTGGAAAACTTCAAACCCAACCGCAGCCAGAAACGGGCATTCAAGCAACACTTGTCACTGCAGGTGACCATTCAGGACCTGCATTTCAGCGATGAGCATTTTCAGCTTTATCAGGCTTATCAGGTGGCGCGCCATAGCGGCCAGCAGGATGGCGAAACGGAGACAGAAACACAGGACCAGTACCGTAATTTTCTGGTGCAAAGCAACGTTAACAGTCGCCTGATCGAGTTTCGCCAGGATGGCGTGCTGAAAATGGTCAGCGTGGTGGATATCGTGCACGATGGCATTTCGGCGGTGTATACCTTTTATGATGCCTCGGATACCCGAGCCAGTTATGGCACCTTCAATGTCATCTGGCTTAGCGCCTGGTGCCATTCGCTTGAGTTGCCCTATCTTTACCTGGGCTACTGGATTAGGCAAAGCCCGAAAATGGCCTACAAACAGAATTTCGTACCGCAGCAAGCCCTGATCAATGGCGAGTGGCAGGACATGCGCTTTGAAGAACCCGTGTAAGTTAGATAAGCACGCATAGCCACGGGCCGATTTAATCAGGGATAGATGAATTAATTGCATCGCTCCTGAACTTTTTTGCATAGCCTTCGCTCTTATTCAGTGTCATCTCCATAGCAAGCGGCATCCCACATGAATTGAGCCTTATGTCGGGGTGCCGTTTTTGCATTCAGGCACCCGCTGCATGCCGCATGTTACAATGCGTGCTTTATTAAACCTCGGCATTCTCCCTTGAACAAGCTGGTCATTTTCGGTGTTGGCCTGATCGGTGGCTCGGTCGCACTAGCCCTCAAACAATCACACGCTGTCCGTCACATTGTCGGTATAGGTCGCGATGGCGACCACCTGCAAGCGGCCCTGGATCTGGGCGTGATTGATGAGGCACAAACGTCGGTCGCCAGCGCCCTCGATCAAGCCGACATGGTGCTGATTGCCGCGCCAGTCGCCCAAACGCTTGCCATTTTGCAAGGCATTGCGCCGCACCTGGCTTCATCTACCATCGTCACCGATGCCGGCAGCACCAAATCCGACATCGTTGGTTATGCCCAACATGCGCTAGGTGACCGTCATCTGCAATTTGTGCCCGGCCACCCGATTGCAGGCGCAGAAAAAAGCGGCGTCACCGCGGCACGGGCCGACCTGTTCCAGAACCGGAATGTGGTGCTCACTCCTTTCGAACAAACTGCCGCACCCGATATCGCCAGAGTGCAAACCATGTGGGAAGCCTGTGGCGCCCATGTCACCACCATGACGGCCGCCCAGCATGACCGCATTTTTGCCGCTGTGAGCCATCTGCCGCATCTGCTGGCATTTGCTCTGGTCAATGAACTGGCTAGTCGCACCAATGCCGACCAGCTGTTCGATTTTGCTGCCAGCGGCTTCCGCGATTTCAGCCGTATTGCCGGCAGCCATCCGGAAATGTGGCGCGATATCAGCCTGGCAAACCAGGCGGCCCTGCTGGAAGAGCTCGATGCCTATCAGGCGCAGCTAAGTCATGTACGTGAATTGCTGCAGCAGCAGGATGGCGCCGCCTTGCAACAGTTATTCGAGCGCGCCAGCCATGCCCGCAATGCCTGGGCACGTCATAAAAAATATTGAGACTATCGCAGATGCAGACTCTGGACCTAGCTCCCATTCACCGCGCCCATGGCGATATTGTGTTGCCCGGCTCAAAAAGCATTTCCAACCGTTGCCTGTTGCTGGCCGCGCTCTCCGACGGCGTTACCGTCATCCGCGACCTCCTGGACTCGGATGACACCGCCCGCATGCTGGAGGCCCTGAAAAGTCTGGGCATCGAGATGGAACAACTGGCCGCGCACGACTGGCGTATCACTGGATGTCGCGGCCTATGGCCGGTGCGGCAGGCTGATCTCTTCCTGGGCAATGCCGGTACGGCCTTCCGACCCCTGACGGCGGCGCTGGCTTTCTCACAAGGGGAATACCGCCTGTCCGGCGTGCCGCGCATGCATGAGCGGCCAATTGGCGATCTGGTCGATGCCCTGCGCCAGGCGGGCGCGGATATTGAATACGAAGGCAATGACGGCTTCCCGCCCTTGCACATCCGCCCTGCCGGCACAAACGGTCATGCCACGCTGCAGATACGCGGCAATGTCTCCAGTCAGTTTCTGACGGCGCTGCTGATGGCTTTGCCATTATTGGAAGAGCAAACCCGCATTGAAGTCGTCGGCGAGCTGATTTCCAAACCCTATATCGAAATCACTCTGAACCTGATGGCAAAATTTGGCGTGAAGGTTGTGCGTGATGGCTGGCAGTCCTTCACCGTGCCAGCAGCCAGCCATTACAGCAGCCCAGGCGAACTTTATGTAGAAGGAGACGCCTCCTCTGCGTCTTACTTCCTGGCGGCGGGTGCCATTGCTGGCGGTCCCGTCAAAGTGACGGGCATTGGCCTCGACAGCATCCAGGGCGATGTACGCTTTATTGATGCCTTGCGTGAGATGGGCGCCGTGATTGAACATGGCGACAACTGGATCAGCGCCGCTGCGCCCGCCTCCGGCAGGCTCAAGGCTCTTGATATGGATTGCAATCACATTCCCGATGCCGCCATGACGCTGGCGACTGCCGCCTTATTTGCCGATGGCACCACGCGCCTGCGCAACATTGCCAGCTGGCGCGTGAAGGAAACAGACCGCCTGCATGCCATGGCAACGGAATTACGCAAAGTGGGTGCCACCGTGGAAGAAGGCGCGGATGAAATCAGCATTACGCCGCCAGCCACGCTGACGCCACATGCAAGTATCGATACCTACGATGATCACCGCATGGCGATGTGCTTTTCACTGGTGGCCCTCGGCCAGACGCCGGTCACGATTAACGACCCAGGTTGCGTTGCCAAGACATTCCCTGATTACTTTGAGCGCTTTGCCAGTATCACCGGGGCAGGCGCATAAACTTTGTAGCTAACATGCTGCTAACAAAAGCTCAATAGGCGTTATAAAGCTCGAGCTCCGGACCGTTGTTACGTTCAATGCGCTGCCAGACCTTTTCATGGAAAAAGAAGGCCACCGTATTGCAGGCGGGCTCAACAAGGGCAATTGCACTGCCAAGTGCCCAGCTGCCAGTCATGGCGTAACCGACAGAAAAAGCCACCGTGAAGTGGATAATGGCAAATGTGAAAGTTTTGGTCATGATGCGGTCCCCTTGGGCTGGTAATAAGTGTTACGGCATCATCACGCACGGCATTGAATTAATCCAATTAATTGTAAAAACGATACTGATAAGTTAATTAAATATGACGATTCCCGTAGTTGCTATAGATGGCCCTTCTGCTTCAGGAAAAGGCACCGTCGCCCAACGTGTTGCTACGCAACTGGGCTTTCATTACCTGGATTCTGGCGCGCTTTACCGTATCGTGGCTTACGCGGGCAAACAACGTGGCATTGCTTGGAATGCCGGAAAGCAGCTAGGAGAAATGGCAGCCGGTCTGGAAATCCGCTTTGAAAATGCCCAGATTTATCTGGATGGCAAGGGGATTACCGAAGAAGTACGCTCAGAAGAAATCAGCCGTGGCGCCTCGGAAGTTGCCGTGCATCCGGACGTCCGCACGGCGCTTCTGGCCTTGCAGCATAGCTTCCGGCAGGCGCCCGGCCTGGTGGCGGATGGACGCGATATGGCGACGGTTATTTTCCCCGATGCGATTGCCAAAGTCTATTTAACTGCCAGTGCTGAAGTACGCGCGGAGAGGCGTTATAAGCAGTTGATGGAAAAAGAAATCCATGCTAATCTACAGGATATTTTGCAGGATTTGCAAAACCGCGATACCCGCGACCAGCAACGCGCCACAGCGCCCCTGCAAAAAACCGATGATGCCATGCTTTTAGTCACTGATCAGCTCTCTATAGACCAGGCGGTTGAAAAAGTTCTCCAGCATTATCGACAGGCGTCGCAACACCTGACGCCACAAGCGTAAAAGCAATACCCTTAATTATGCAGCACCCGTGCTATGAGCCCCGTGGTTCATGGCTTTTTTAACTTTACCCCGCTGCCCGGCGGGTTTAATCAGGTAATTTTATTAATGGCTAACCTTTCCACCCCTACCTTTACCGAAAGCTTTGCAGCTCTTTTCGAAGAAAGCCTGGCTCGCCAGGAAAT
>DATMSO010000051.1:0-39679 GCA_035565335.1 Methylovorus sp. | reverse complement strand
ATTTAAGAATCAGGAAACTAATCAAATGGTGACAACCTCAACTCCGATTAAAGCTGAATCGCGCGATCTGAATTTCTACTACAACGGTGGTCACAAGGCGCTCAAGGGCATCACCATGCCGCTGTATGAGAAGAAGATCACTGCACTGATCGGCCCATCCGGCTGTGGCAAATCGACATTCCTGCGCTGCTTTAACCGCATGCACGATCTTTACCCTGGCAACCGTTATGACGGTCAGATCATCATGCATCCGGACAATACCAATGTGCTGGCAAATGGCGTTGATCCGATCGAAGTGCGCATGCGCATTAGCATGGTGTTCCAGAAGCCTAACCCTTTCCCTAAGTCCATATACGAAAACGTGGCTTACGGCCTGCGTGTACGTGGTGAAAACAACAAACGCGTGGTGGATGACAAGGTTGAAGAAGCACTGAAAGGTGCTGCGCTGTGGGATGAAGTGAAAAACCGCCTGCACGACTTGGCATTCAATCTTTCTGGTGGTCAGCAACAGCGTCTGTGCATTGCCCGCGCATTGGCTACAGACCCGGAAATCATGCTGTTCGACGAACCGACATCCGCACTGGACCCGATTGCCACGGCCAACATCGAAGAACTGATGTCCGAGCTGCGCAACAAGCTGACCATCCTGGTAGTGACCCACAACATGCAGCAAGCCGCCCGCGTATCGGATTACACGGCTTATATGTATCTGGGCGAGCTGATCGAGTACGGCGATACCGACATGATCTTCACCCGCCCCACCCGCAAGGAAACCGAAGACTACATTACCGGCAAGTTCGGTTAATCGACCTCCGCCTGGCGCCCTCTTATCGAGGTTTGTCAGGCAGCAAAAAGCCCGGGCTCAACCCCGGGCTTTTTTTATGGCTGGCAGGTCAACCTGGCATTCAAGATGCCCGATAGCGCGCCAGGGAAAGATCGTCATGGCGGATATCCGTGGCTTGGCCGGAAACAAAATGTGCCAGCAGCTGGGCAGAGCCGCACGCCATGGTCCAGCCCAGTGTGCCATGGCCGGTATTGAGAAAGAGATTAGGGAGATGACTGGCGCCGACCAGCGGCGTGCCATCGGGCGTCATAGGGCGCAAACCGGCCCAGAAAGTGGCACGGGCGCTATCGCCTGCACCGGGAAACAAATCCTGCACCACCATTTCCAGCGTAGCGCGCCGACGCGCGCGCAAGCGCGTGTCGTAGCCGACCACTTCGGCCATGCCACCGACGCGTATGCGCTGATCAAAGCGCGTCACGGCGATCTTGTAGGTTTCATCAAGGATTGTGGATTGCGGCGCCAGGCTTGCATTCACAATCGGCAAGGTCAGGGAATATCCTTTGACCGGATACACCGGAATGCTGGCGATACCCTTCAGCAACTCTGCACTGTAAACACCGGCGGCGAGCACGCAGGCATCGGCGCTGATGCGCCTTTTGTTGGTATGCACACTGGCAAATCGCCCGCCTGCGGTCTCCATGGCAAGTACGCTTGTGCCATATTCAAACGTCACCCCGATAGAGGCGGCCATCGCCGCCAGTCGGCTGGTAAAGAGATAGCAATCGCCGGTTTCATCATGCGGCAACCGCAAACCCCCAGTGAGTTTGCCTGCATGCTGCAAGGCGGGCTCCACACCGGCGAGCTCGGTGCTGGATAAAAGTTGAAATGGCACCCCCGCCGCCTGCAGCACGGCAATATCCCGTCCGGCAGCATCCAGCTGCTGCTGGGTACGAAACACCTGTAAGGTGCCTAACTGACGGCCTTCATATTGAATTCCGGTATCGCGGCGCAGCGCATCCAGACAATCACGGCTATATTCGGCAAGGCGCACCATGCGTTCCTTGTTGCGCTGGTAGTGGCGGGCATCGCAGTTGCGCCACAGCTGCCACAGCCACTGAATCTGCGCGAGTGAGCCGTCAGGCTTGAGCGCCAGGGGCGCATGGCGCATGAACATCCATTTGAGGGCTTTAAGGGGAACGCCAGGCGCGGCCCACGGTGAAGCATAGCCAGGAGATACCTGGCCGGCATTGGCAAAACTGGTTTGCAAGGCAGGGCCGGCTTCGCGCTCCAGCACAGTGACACGATGCCCGGCGCGAGCCAGGTAATAGGCAGTTGTTACCCCGATGACACCACCGCCAATGACAAGCACATGCATAGCCTACCCCTGTGTAATCTTCCCCCTGATTAGAGCAAGCTTAAGGGTTGGCAATCAATCTCTTTTTGCATGCGGCATGCCATCGGCCTCCGTAGATGCCGATGACTACGAAGCGTGCAGGCTCAGGCCGAAACCAGCTGCTCGTAAAACTGCAGCATGCGCTCTGCCTGCGTGCGCGAGGTCCAGCGCTTGGCTGCATATTGCCGCGCGGATTCGCCCAGGCGTTTGCGTTTGACTTCATCTTTGAACAGGCTAGAGACCTTGTCGGCGAACCCCTGTTCGTCCTCTGGCGCGATCAGGGCGCCCTCGCCTTCAATCAGGATGGATTTGGTACCCAGCTCAGCCAGCGCGACCACTGGCGTGCCTTGTGCCATGGCTTCCAGCAGCACCAGGCCTTGCGTTTCGGTTTTGGACGAAAACACAAACACATCGGCCGCGCGATAGCAGGCATTAAGCTCTTTCTCGCGGTCCAGATAGCCGATGAACTGGATATTGTCCTGCAGGCCCAGCTGCTTGCTCATGGCATGCAGGCTGTCTTCCGCAGGACCTTCACCGGCAATCACCAGTAACGCATCCGGCTGCTGCTGGCGCAGATGGGTGAGCATGCGCACCAGAAAGGCGATATTTTTCTCAAACGCCACGCGACCGACAAACAGGGCCACAGGACGCTCCTGCGCGATGCCGTATTTGGTGCGGAAGGCCACACCATCGGCATCGGCAAAGCTGTGGGGCTGCAGGCCGGTAGGTATCACCTCTGCCGTACTGCTGATGCCATATTGCCGCAAGACATCCAGCATGGGGCGCGAAGGCGCCACAATCGCCTGCACCGCATTGCACTGGCGGCGCGATACCATGCGCGCCAGCCCTTTGGCCATGGCTTTCGGTATCCATGGCAGGTAGTGATGCAGGTAATCTTCAAAGAAGGTGTGGTAGGTTTCCACGCAAGGCACATCCAGCAAACGTCCCAGCTTTAGCCCGAGATAGTGCGCAACAAACGGCGTGTGGATGTGGATCAGGTCATAATTCTCGGCGCGCAGCTCAATCAGCTTGTCCAGCGCAGCCCCATATTTCATCAGACGGTCTTCGGGGTCAAAATAAATGGTACGCGCCGGGATGCGGCGGATCCAGTGTTCATCTTCGGTCTGCACGCCATAGTCCGGCGCAATGAGGTGCACCTCGTGCCCCAGCTCCTGCAATTGCCCGACAAAGGTCCGGATAGAGGTGGACACACCATTAATACGGGGAAAATACACAGCGGAAATAAATAAAATCTTCACATCTGCCTCTCGCAACATGCCTATAACGCTTTGTTGGCAAGATACAGAGGATTTATGACGCTTATGTGAATTGCAACGCAGTCGTCATATTGGGTCTTTATAATGCAGCCGCTTATCAGGGAATCTCATCATGAAACCATGCCATTTCTTGCTGGCGATACTGCTTGTATTGCCAGTGGCCGCGCACGCTGCCCGCCCCATGATCACCGACGATGCACGTCTTGTCGATCCGCGCAGCTGCCAGCTGGAAAGCTGGGCCAAACACAATAAAAACAGTGATGAATACTGGGCGCTGCCGGGCTGCAATATCGGCGACAACCTGGAACTGACCTATGGCGGTGCCATTTCGCGCGAAGACGGCAACGCCAACACCACCGATGTCATTCTGCAAGCCAAAACCCTGTTTCGACCGCTCACAACCAACAATTACGGCATTGGACTGGTGGTCGGCCATGCGCGCCACCCCAGTGTGGACGAGAAATCCAGCATGCTGGGCGATGCGTATGCCTATCTGCCGGCCAGCTTCTCGCTGGCCGATGATGCCTTGATCCTGCACCTGAATCTGGGCTGGCTGCATGAAAAAGCCGGGCACCAGAACAAGCTGATCTGGGGCGTGGGCTCAGAAACGCGGTTGAATGATCGCCTGCAGGCAATCGCAGAAGTGTTTGGGGATGACCGTGAGCGGCCGTTTTACCAGATCGGGCTGCGCTACTGGCTGGTAAAAGAGCGTGTGCAGATTGACACGACCTATGGCAACCGGCTGGATCAGGGTAACGAAGATCGTTGGCTAAGCGTGGGTCTGCGGTTGTTGAGTCCCCAGCTCTGGCATTGAGCCGGGGCCGCCGGCGACATACGGAAAAAGCGAAAAAACTTAACCCAGCAGTATCAGCAGCCAGACCACGGCCAGATTAATCAGGCTGATCAGTACCGCGGCACTGCCAATATCCTTGGCGCGCTTGGCCAGCATGTGGTTTTCGAGAGAAATGCGATCCACCGTGGCCTCGATGGAAGAATTGAGCAACTCCACAATCACAACCAGCAAGACACTGGCGATCATGGCGGCTTTGGCAACACCGCTATCGCCAAGATACAGCGCCAGCGGCACCAGAATGATGGTCATCAGCACTTCCTGGCGGAAGGCGTCTTCATTGGTATAAGCCGCCTTCAAGCCGGCCATGGAATAGCCGAATGCATTGATCAGGCGGCGTAATCCGGTTTTTCCCTTGTATGGACTTTCCATGTTGCTTTCCCTTAGCGTGCAATCATCAATGAGGCATAACAGACATCAGCGCGGCAGTATAGCAAACCCGAACGCCTGCAATGGCGTGTCACAATAAAATCATATAACTGTCACAAGGTCATCATGCCCCGAAGCCACATTAGGCAGCATGAAAAGGCACGCAAATCTCGGTAAGGTCTTCTGGCTGATGCCCCTGGTTTTGCAATCACAGGATGCCAATGCCTGGGGGCTGGTCACCCACCTCTATTTTGCCCACTCGCTGCTGTGGGCCATGCCCTTGCTTGACCCACGCCTGCGTCAGGCCATCCAGCGTTTTCCTGAACTGGTCATGGCCGGTGCCTGCCTGCCGGATCTGTCGCTGGTCTCCCCGGCTTTTCGTGAAACCCACCAATGGCGCCATGCCTATGGGCTGCTGAGTCGCGCCCGCAGCGATGAAGAAGTGGCCATGGCCGTGGGTTACGCGAGTCATTTGTATGTGGACGTGATCGCGCATAACCACTTTGTGCCAGCGCACGAAGCCATGTGGATGGAAAACAGCATGATGACGCATATCGCCTCGGAATGGGCGATGGATGCCCACCTGGCGCCGCTGATGGCGCATACGCCGGGTAAGCTGCTGTCACGCCACGCCCATCAGCTGGCGGCTTTTATTTCTCCCAGCTTCAGCTGTGAGGCCGCACATACCGAGATGGCCTTGCGGCGCCTGGGCAAGGCGGACCGACTGTTACGCTTTTCACGCCTGCCGGGCATGATCTACCGCAGCATGCGCATGCTGGATAGACGCGTGTTCAGGCATTTTGTGTATTACATCGCCAAGACGCAAACGGCGATTCAGGATATTCATATCGTGCTGCAAGGCATACAGCCGCATTGGGAGGCCGAGTTGCGTCACCTGGATTCCCAGCAACTGAATGATTGGCGGGCCGCCTGCAAGCAGCATCTGGACCATCTGCACCCTGCCCCCATCAGCTACTTCAGCAAGCTGGCCGGGGATTAAGCCCACCCCCGGGCTGTCTCATGGCATGCGCTGGCAAGACGGCGCATGCCACCTGGCCTTATTTGAAAGTAGAACGCAACACCAGCACTGCTGCTTTACCAAAGCCATAACTGGTGGTCAAGACGCTGGCGAGCAGAAAAAAGGTGAAGATCGCCGGCGGCGGTTGCTGCGGATTATCCAGCACCGGAAAAATCGCCATCAGCAAAAACAGGCTGGAATTAGTAAATGCCCCGACCACCATGGCCCAGCGCACCGTCCATGGCAAGGGGACCCGCGCCGCATAAATACCCAGAATCAGGGCCGTCATCAGCAGAAAGTCGATATGCGCCTGCAGCAGGCGGGTAAATTTACCGGCAAAGATGGCTTTCAGCGGCGCCACGCCAAAATTCAAGCCGACCATACACCAGGCTAGCAAAAGTGCCATCAACAGCCAGAGGCAGGCGCCCCTGATCAATACAATATTGCCTGCATGCCGCGTGTCTTGTTGTTGCATGATGTTTTTTGACCTCACCTTATTTTTAGATAGCGCAAAGTGTAATCAAGCTTGTTGCGGCATACTGTGCTGCATGGGAGGCCAAACTTGACTGTAACGGTGGTAGATCAATTTACAGGACGAAAGCGCAGGCTTACCATCCATGACATCAAGCCATCTGCTGACTTCAAGAGATGAGGTAGCCAAGTGAAATCGCATGACGCCGCAACAAAAAGCCTGCAACCACCCAGGGCCGTGCATCTGTCGACGGAAGATATCTCGCCCTGGCACAGGCATGAATGGCTGAAAGAAGTCATAGGCAAAGAATATGCGCATGTGGACATAACCCCGCCCAGGAATGCCCCGCTGCTGAATGAAATGGATATCTACACCTGGAACCAGCTGCGGCTATCCTGCATTCGCTCCAATGCCATCAAGCTGAAACGCCTGCCGCAAGAGCCGCTGCATGCCAGTCAGGACGCTTACTTTGGCGTGGTGCTGCTGTCCGGGGAATACATGCTGGAACAGTCAGGCCGCGAAGTCTTCCTGAAACCCGGCGACATGACGATATACGATGCCACCAGACCGCACCGTATCAGCTGCCCGGGGAGTTTCACCAAACTCATCATTTCCATACCCCGCGGTTTGCTACGGCAAAAGCTGGCCGGCGTGGAGCACTGCACCGCCATCAGAATCCCCGGCGACCAGGGTATAGGTGCTGTCGCGGCGGATTTCCTGCGTGTTAGTGCCAGCCAAGTCAGCAGCATGTCACAAACGGCATTTGATGCGCTCTCGGATAATGCCCTGGATCTCTTTGCTCTGGCCTTGCAGACCATAAGCCCGCCGGCCAGCCAGATGCCGCGCAGTCGCTCGCTCTCGCTGTATACCATCAAATCCACTGTGGAAAACCATCTCACGCATCCTCAGCTCGACAGCTTGATGATCGCGCAGGCCACCGGGCTATCATCGCGCTATATCAACGAATTGCTGGCAGCCGAGCAGACTTCTCTGATGCGCTATGTATGGGAGCGGCGGCTGGACAAAGCACATCAGGATATATGTAACGCCGGCCTCACCCGATTGGCGGTCTCCGAGATTGCGATGAAATGGGGCTTCAATGATTTATCCCACTTCAGCCGCGCGTTCAAACGGAGGTTTGGTGCCCCGCCCCGCACACTCAAAAACCAGACACAGGCAGCAAAAACAGAAAGCGGCGCCTAATGCGCCGCTTTTATAGACCATTGCGTATGAATTAAATAATCGCGATAGAGATGGATGCGATCGTGGCGCCAATGGCCGCACCGGCCAACACATCACTCGGGTAATGCAGGCCCAGCACCACCCGCGACACGCCAACCATCAGCGCGAAAGGCAGCAGCAAAGGCATCAGCGCAGGGTAATAGAACAAACCCACCGTGCAAAATGCCACCGCATGCAGGGTATGTCCGGATGGAAAGCTGAAGCGATCCAGCGGCTTGCCGGTCAGCCAGATATCCTGGTGGACTTCATACGGGCGCGGACGCAAAGTTTTGCCTTTTAACCATTTATAGACGCAGGTGCCGGTGAGCCCGGCCAGCGCCATGTGCAAGGCGGGAACAATGCCATCGGCACCGTGGCTCAGCACAATGCCCAGCATGACGGTGTACCAGAAGACACCATCGCCCAGTCGACTGACCAGGCGGAAGAAAAGGCGCACACCCATAAAGCGCGAGGTGCGGTTGGCCCGTACACACAGGCGGCTATCAAGTTCGTTAAAACGGTCTATGACCAGATGCATTTTTTGCATGTTGACCCCCACTTCACCGAGGTTAATCTGTTTGTTACTTGGTTTTACGAGGGCTAGGATGTCATGCAAGTATGACGGGATGATGACGGTAGATTATTTATTCATCATCAGAAAAATGACAATGAGAGATGGCGCCATCTGAAGTAGCACCGGAGACCCGCCGACATGCTGCTGATGTGCATGTCGGCAAGGGTAAATGAATGGAGATCAGGCCAGCTGCGCCTGCACGACAGCCGCAATAAGCTCGGCCAATTGCTGTACCAGGGCGCCGTCTTCACCTTCCACCATGACCCGGATTTTGGGCTCGGTACCGGATGGGCGCAGCAGCACACGGCCACGGCCCTGCAATTGCTGCTCTGCGTCTGCCACGGCTTGCTGAATAGCCGGTTGCGCGGATAAATCCACCTTACCAGCCACCTTGACGTTGATCAGCACCTGCGGATACAGCGTCAAGCCGGCGCCCAGCGCATCGAGGCTGGATTCAGCCGTGCGCATGGCATGCAGCACTTGCAGCGCGGCAATAATGCCATCGCCGCTGCTATGTTTATCCAGGCAGAGGATATGGCCGGAATTCTCACCGCCCAGCTGCCAATCCTGCTCATTCAGCAACTCCAGCACATAGCGGTCACCCACCTTGGCACGCAGGAAAGGAATATCCGCCTTGGCCAGCGCATGCTCTAGCGCGAGGTTAGTCATTAACGTACCCACCACGCCGCCAGCAAGTCGGCCGCGCTGCTTGCGCTGCATGGCAATGATATACAGCAACTGGTCACCATCCAGCAGGCGGCCCTGGCTATCCACCATCACCACACGGTCACCATCGCCATCAAAGGCGATACCCAGATCTGCCTTGTGCTCAATCACGGCGCGGCACAGCGCCTGCGGGTGGGTGGAGCCGCAATCCAGATTGATATTAAGGCCATCAGGCTGGTAGCCGATAGTGACGATTTCGGCACCCAGCTCGTGGAACACCGGTGGCGCGACATGATAGGTGGCGCCGTTGGCGCAATCGAGCACGATGCGCAGGCCGCGCAAATCCAGCGCTGCTGGGAAAGTGCTCTTGCAAAACTCGATATAACGACCCGCCGCATCGCTGATGCGTTTGGCTTTGCCCAGGCTGGCTGAGGGCATAACCTGCAGGGGCTGATCCAGCGCGGCTTCAATCGCCAGCTCAATGTCATCCGGCAGCTTGGTGCCTTCGGCGGAGAAGAACTTGATGCCATTATCCTCAAACGGATTATGCGAAGCCGAAATAACGATGCCAGCCTGCGCACGCAAGGCGCGGGTCAGATACGCCACCGCCGGCGTCGGCATGGGGCCAGTCAGCAACACATCAACGCCCGCAGCGGACAAGCCCGCCTGCAAGGCGGACTCCAGCATATAACCTGAAATCCGCGTGTCTTTGCCGATCAATACGGTGGGGTGTGCATCTTTAGCCAGGTGGCTATCCAGGCCGGTCAGTACCCGCCCCGCCGCATAACCCAGACGCATGACAAAGTCCGGCGTGATCGGTGCATCGCCGACACGTCCACGTATGCCATCCGTTCCAAAATATTTTCTTGTCATTCCCTAAACTTTCAAAAACTTGCTTCTTGCAAAACATCATCAGCGAATCATGCCGCGCTGATGGGTATGTAACACGACCAACCTGATCAGCGTACCGCTGCCACTACCTTCAATGCCTCAGCAGTCGCCTTGACATCATGTACCCGGACAATCGCCGCTCCCTTCATCGTCGCAATCACGGACGCCGCCAGGCTGGCATAAAGACGTGAATCGACATCTTCGCCGGTAATTTTTCCCAGCACAGATTTGCGCGAAAGGCCGACCAGCAGAGGATAGCCCAGCGCCTGCAGCGCAGGTAACTGCTGCAACAGGGCAATATTATGCACAGTACGCTTGCCGAAACCAAAACCCGGATCCAGCGTGATGCGTTCTGCTGGAATGCCAGCCGCCTCGGCAGCCTGCGCGCGGGCTTGCAGGAAAGCAGACACGTCCGCCACGACATCTTCGTATTGCGGCTCCAGCTGCATGGTTTGCGGCGTGCCTTTCATATGCATGAGGCAAACGCCTGCCTGGCTGGCGGCCACGATCTCGAGGGCATGCGGTTCCTGCAAGGCACGTACATCGTTGACAATATCGGCACCGGCGGCGATGGCCGCGCGCATGACCTCAGGCTTGTAGGTATCAATCGAAAGAGGTACATCCACGCGGGTGGCCAATTGCTCGATCACCGGCACTACGCGCTGGAGCTCTTCCTCCAGCGCTACCGGTGTAGCGCCGGGCCGGGTGGATTCGCCGCCTATATCCAGAATATCGGCACCCTGCTCCACAAGTTCCATGGCATGCGCCACGGCCAGTTCGGTGGAGGAATACTTGCCTCCGTCCGAAAAGGAGTCGGGGGTGACATTGACGATGCCCATCACATGGGGGCGGGAGAGATCAAGCTGGTAACGACCGCAGATGAATTTCATAAGCTAAATTTCACAAGCTAAAAAGTAAGAAAGCCATATTCCACTTGCGAAGAATATGGCTTTGAGAGTGAAGAAAAACTATTCGGACTTGGCCGCAGGCTGTGGTGCAGGGGTTGCTGTGGGGCCTGAGCTGCCAGCATCGCTGCTGGTGGGGCGACTTACCGTCGGCAAGACCTTGGGTGGGCGTGGTGCATTGCCCGCCATGATGTCATTGATCTGCTCGGCATCAATGGTTTCCCATTCCAGCAGCGCCGCGGTCATGGCTTCCACCTTGTCACGGTTGTCTTCCAGCAGCTTGCGGGCAACGGCATATTGCTCATCAAGAATACGGCGGATTTCCGCGTCGACTTTCTGCTGGGTGGCTTCAGACACGGTTTTGGCAGACATGCGACCAAACATCGAATCTTGGTCGTTATCCACGTACACCATGGTACCCAGGGTATCGGACATACCAAAGCGCGTTACCATGTCACGTGCCATCTTGGTAGCACGCTCAAAGTCATTGGAAGCGCCGGTGGACATCTGATGCATGAAGATTTCTTCGGCGATACGGCCGCCAAACAGGATGGAAATTTCTTCCAGCATCTTGTCTTTGTAGTTGCTGATACGGTCATGCTCAGGCAACTGCCAGGTAAGGCCCAATGCCCAGCCGCGCGGCATGATGGTCACTTTATGTACAGGGTCGGCCTTGGGCAGCAACTTGGCAACTACGGCATGGCCAGATTCATGGTAGGCCGTATTGCGGCGCTCTTCTTCACGCATGACCATGGACTTGCGCTCGGGACCCATGAAGATCTTGTCCTTGGCATCTTCAAAGTCCTGCATATCCACCGTGCGCTTGTTACGGCGGGCGGCAAACAATGCGGCCTCATTTACCAGATTGGCAAGATCAGCACCTGAGAACCCTGGCGTACCACGCGCGAGAATATCAGCCTTCACATCGGCATCAATTGGCACTTTGCGCATGTGCACCAGCAGAATCTGCTCGCGACCACGAATATCAGGCAAGCCTACCATCACCTGGCGGTCAAAACGGCCAGGACGCAACAGGGCCTTGTCCAGCACATCGGCACGGTTGGTAGCGGCAATCACGATGACGCCGGAATTAGCCTCAAAGCCATCCATCTCGACCAGCATCTGGTTCAGTGTCTGCTCGCGCTCGTCGTTGCCACCGCCGGTACCGGCGCCGCGATGACGACCCACCGCATCAATTTCATCAATAAAGATAATGCAAGGCGCAGCCTTCTTGGCTTGCTCAAACATATCGCGCACACGGGCAGCACCGACGCCGACAAACATCTCAACGAAATCGGAACCCGAGATAGTAAAGAATGGCACCTTGGCTTCACCAGCAATGGCCTTGGCCAGCAAGGTCTTACCAGTGCCTGGAGGGCCCACCATCAATACGCCACGAGGAATGCGACCGCCCAGTTTCTGGAACTTGGTAGGGTCACGCAGGAACTCGACCAGTTCGGATACTTCTTCCTTGGCTTCATCGCAACCGGCGACATCAGCAAATGTCGTCTGGTTGGAAGCTTCATCCAGTTGACGCGCCTTGCTCTTGCCGAAGGAAAAAGCACCGCCTTTGCCGCCACCCTGCATCTGGCGCATGAAAAATACCCAGACGCCGATCAGAAGCAGCATGGGGAACCAGGAGACGAAAATATTCATGAGCAGCGATGGCTCTTCGTCCGGCTTGGCTTCCACGGTGACATTATTCTTGAGCAAATCAGACACCAGCCATGGATCGGATGGTGCGTAGGTATTGAATTTGCGACCTTCATTGGTGACACCGCGCAGGACGCGGCCTTCGATTGTCACTTTGGCAATCTGGCCCTGTTTTACCTGGTCGATGAATTGCGAGTAGACGACTTGACTGTCAGCAGTGGTCTTGGAGCCAAACTGGTTGAAGACAGTCATGAGCACCAGGGCGACAATCACCCAAATGGCAATATTCTTGACGATGTTGTTCAAAATCACATCCTTAACTAATAAAGGCAGCAAACTTCATTCTAAACCTATTTTGATTGCTTGCGCAGGCGCGAATTAATCGGCTTTGCGCTTCAATCCAAGCAAATAGACTTCACTGCTACGGTCACGAGACGCTTTCGGTTTTCGGGTGACCACTTTGTCAAAACCGGTGCGCATGGTCTTCACAATCTCTTCAAACCCCGAGCCGATAAACACTTTGACCAGAAAGTTACCCCCCGGTTTCAGCCATTTCAAGCTGAATTCCAGGGCCAGTTCTGTCAAGTAGGCAGCATTGGCCTGATCAACGGAACTGATACCAGATATATTTGGGGCCATGTCGGCAATTACAAGGTCTATGGGACGATTATTTAATTTCTCTTCGAGCTGATTAAGCACAGACTCTTCCCGGAAATCGCCCTGAATAAAATCCACGCCAGGAATGGCCGCCATCTCCAGCAAGTCCAGCGCAATAATGCGGCCCTGGCCCTTGATACGTTGCACGGCCACCTGCGACCAGCTGCCCGGTGTCGCGCCGAGGTCGACGATGGTCATGCCGGGCTTGATCAACTGGTCCTTATCGTCGATTTCCATGAGCTTGTAAGCGGCGCGGGCACGATAGCCATCGCGTTGTGCGCGCTTCACGAACTCATCATTGACGTGTTCCTGCATCCAGCCCTTGCTGGTTCTGGTTCTTTTCATGGCGTCAGATAGTACTTCTTGGTAGGAATGGGTGGCATGTGATAGACTGCGAGCCTTTTTGAATCAAAGGGATACCCTCTGGATGGAGCGTGTATTCCGTCAACATCACGAGATGATATGCCTGAACTGAACTCCAAACAAATTAGCCATCTACGCGCATTGGGACACAACCTGAATCCGGTTGTGATGATAGGCAACAATGGCCTGACTGAAACCGTGCTCAAGGAAATCGAAGTCAGCCTAAAAGCACACGAACTGATCAAGATCAAGGTATTCGGGGATGACCGGGCAGCCCGCGTCAGCATGCTGCAGGAAATCTGCGAAAAAACCCATGCCACCGCCATTCATCATATAGGCAAGCAGCTGGTGATTTATCGCCAGGGCGAAAATCCGAAAATCAGCTTCGCCTGATTTACTGTTCCCCGATGACGGCCTGAGGAATCAGGCCGTTACTCTCTTGCCTTCAGTACTAGCACCAGGCCCAGCAGACTCTCAATCAGATACGCAATACTGGCAACTCCGTGCCATGCCTTGAAACGGCTGGCAAAAATACTGTGCATGACATCGGCGGGCATGGCTTGGGACTTCAGCTGGGCAATCAGCGGCTGAATACCAAAATGCCCGAATAGTGTCAGGATCAGCATCACCACCACCGCCCAGAAAAACCCCTGCTTGAGTGCAGCAGTGCCAAAGGTGGCCAGGCGATGAATCAGCAGGTAAAACGCACTGCCCACTCCGATATAGGCGACTAGGGTAAACATTTTTCCGGCAAGGTTACCCGCCAGCTGGCGGTCTGCCAGCGCACTGAACAGCGTAGGCGCAACCAGATAACCGACCGCCCACAAAGCCCCTACCCACAGGGTAATGACCAGTAACGCAAGCTTGTCTGACCAGGCACCCATCTCTAATGCTCCCGCCCTTTAGATATACTGAACATCCAGCACTTCGTAGGAACGCAGACCACCCGGCGCCATCACTTCAGCGACATCGCCGGCGGTCTTGCCGATCAAGCCACGTGCAATAGGTGAGCCGATCGAAATCTTGCCTTTCTTGATGTCCGCTTCGTCATCACCCACGATTTGATAGGTGGAGACATCACCGTTATCCAGGTCTTCCACTTCCACAGTGGCACCAAATACACAACGGCCTTCCGCATTCAGCGTCTTGGGGTCAATCACCATGGCGTTCGACAGCTTGGCTTCAATCTCGGCAATACGGCCTTCGATAAAACTCTGACGCTCCTTGGCAGCATCGTATTCCGCATTTTCAGACAAATCGCCCTGGGCACGCGCTTCGGCAATTGCCTGAATCACATTGGGGCGGTCCACGCTGCGAAGACGTTGCAACTCCTGCTTGAGCAGTTCCGCGCCATTTACTGTAATTGGGATTTGATTCATATTCTTTATCTCTACTATTGCAAACTATAAAACAAAAACCACACCTTCAGCCTGGAGGCGAAGGCGTGGTTTCTGTAGATCTATATTATGACTGAGTAAGCAGCTGATGCAAGCTTTGCAGGGACTGTACTTCGAGCTCCTGCATATGTGCCATGCCGATACACGCGGCCTTGGCACCGGCCAGGGTCGTGTAATAGGTGACTTTCTGCTGCAATGCACTGCGACGAATTTCGTAAGAATCCGCTACGGCTTTCTTGTCTTCCGTCACATTGACAATAAAACTGATCTCGCCGTTCTTGATCATGTCGACAATATGCGGACGGCCTTCGGCAACCTTGTTGACCGGAGTAACTTTGAGGCCGGCATCGGCCAGCGCGGCAGCAGAGCCTTTGGTCGCCACCAGTTGGAAGCCAAGGTTGGCCAGCGAGCGTGCAATCTCGATCACCTTTTCACGATCTTCACGACGCACACTGATGAATGCTTTGCCGGCCTTGGGCAGCTTGGTGCCTGAACCCAGCTGGGATTTCACAAAGGCTTCGGCAAAGGTTTTGCCCACGCCCATGACTTCACCAGTGGATTTCATTTCCGGGCCAAGGATGGTGTCAACGCCAGGGAACTTGATGAAGGGGAATACCGCTTCCTTGACTGAGTAGTAAGGCGGCACGATTTCCTTGGTCACGCCTTGCTGCTTGAGCGTTACGCCGGTCATGCAGCGCGCTGCGACCTTTGCCAGCTGCAAGCCACAGGCCTTGGATACGAAAGGAACAGTGCGTGAGGCGCGTGGATTGACTTCCAGCACGTACACCACATCACCTTGAATGGCGAACTGCACATTCATGAGACCAACCACGCCCAGCGCCTTAGCCATCTGCACGGTCTGCACACGCAGTTCATCCTGCATCGCGGGCGTCAGGCTGTATGGAGGCAGCGAACAAGCGGAGTCACCGGAGTGCACGCCAGCCTGCTCAATGTGTTCCATGATGCCGCCGATGATGACATCTTCACCGTCCGACAAGGCATCTACGTCGACTTCCAGTGCATCGTTCAGGAAGCGATCCAGCAACACCGGCGATTCATTCGACACCTTGACGGCTTCGCGCATGTAGCGCTCAAGCTGCGCCTGCTCGTGCACGATTTCCATGGCGCGGCCGCCCAGCACATAAGAAGGACGCACCACCAGCGGATAGCCGATTTCCTGCGCGAGGCGAATCGCTTCTTCCGGAGTACGGGCCGTACGGTTTGGTGGCTGTTTGAGACCCAGCTCCTGCAGCATTTGCTGGAAGCGTTCACGGTCTTCGGCACGGTCGATCGCATCCGGGCTGGTCCCAATAATCGGCACGCCAGCTTTTTCCAGGTCACGCGCCAGCTTCAATGGGGTCTGGCCACCGTATTGCACAATCACGCCCACGGGTTTTTCCAGGGCGACGATTTCCAGTACGTCTTCCAGCGTCAGCGGCTCGAAATACAAGCGATCCGACGTATCGTAGTCGGTAGACACGGTTTCAGGATTACAGTTGACCATGATGGTTTCGTAACCATCTTCACGCATGGCAAACGCAGCGTGCACACAGCAATAATCAAACTCAATACCCTGGCCGATACGGTTAGGTCCGCCGCCCAGCACCATGATTTTCTTGTTGCTGGTGGGTTGCGCTTCGCACTCTTCCTCATAGGTCGAGTACATGTAGGCGGTATCAGTCGCAAACTCGGCAGCGCAGGTATCCACCCGCTTGTAGACCGGGCGCACATTCAGTGCCTGACGATAAGCGCGCACCGCGTGCTGATCGGTGCCCAGCAATTTGGCCAGACGACGGTCAGAGAAGCCACGGCGCTTGAGCTGGAACAACAGGTTCTTGTCCAGATCGGCCAGGCCCTTGCCCTTCAGCGCTTCTTCGCGGGCGATCAGGTCAGCAATCTGCACCAGGAACCACTTATCAATCTTGGAAAGCTGATGCACCTGCTCCACCGTCATGCCGGCACGGAATGCATCGCCGACGTACCAGATGCGCTCAGGACCGGGCTCGCCCAGTTCCTTGTTGATCTGGTCGGTATCGGTAGTTTTTTCGTCCAGACCATCCACGCCAACCTCCAGGCCACGCAGGGCTTTCTGGAAGGATTCCTGGAAGGTACGGCCGATTGCCATGACCTCACCCACCGACTTCATTTGAGTGGTCAGGCGTGAGTCAGCCTGTGGGAATTTTTCAAAGGCAAAACGAGGAATCTTGGTGACAACGTAGTCGATGGATGGCTCAAATGAAGCCGGTGTCGCCCCCCCCGTAATTTCATTGCGCAATTCATCCAGGGTAAAGCCAACTGCCAGTTTGGCAGCCACTTTGGCAATCGGGAAACCGGTAGCCTTGGATGCCAGGGCAGAGGAACGCGATACGCGCGGATTCATTTCAATGACGATCATGCGGCCGTCATCCGGATTGATGGCGAACTGCACATTGGAGCCACCGGTATCCACGCCAATCTCACGCAGCACCGCCAGCGAGGCGTTACGCATGATCTGGTATTCTTTGTCGGTCAGGGTTTGAGCCGGTGCCACGGTGATGGAGTCACCGGTATGGACGCCCATCGGGTCCAGGTTTTCGATGGAACAGATGATGATGCAGTTGTCCTTGCTGTCGCGGACAACTTCCATCTCGTATTCTTTCCAGCCCAGCAGCGATTCTTCAATCAGCAATTCGCTGGTCGGCGATGCTTCAAGGCCGCGTTCGCAAATCGCCAAAAACTCTTCACGATTGTAGGCAATACCACCGCCACTGCCACCCATGGTAAAGGAGGGGCGGATAATGGCCGGGTAACCAATGCTGGCTTGCACCTGCAATGCCTCTTCCAGGCTATGGGCAACGGAGGAACGCGCAGAGCCCAGCCCGATCTTGGTCATGGCCGTCTTGAATTTTTCGCGATCTTCCGCTTTGTCGATCGCTTCTTTGGAAGCACCGATCAGTTCCACATTGTACTTTTCGAGCACGCCATGCTTGGCCAGATCCAGTGCACAGTTCAGCGCGGTTTGCCCGCCCATGGTAGGCAGCAAGGCATCAGGACGTTCGATGGCGATGATCTTTTCCACCATTTTCCAGGTGACGGGCTCAATATACGTGGCATCCGCCATTTCCGGGTCGGTCATAATGGTGGCAGGATTGGAGTTCACCAGAATAACGCGGTAACCCTCTTCACGCAGCGCTTTGCAAGCCTGGGCGCCAGAGTAGTCGAACTCGCAAGCCTGGCCGATCACAATCGGGCCAGCGCCTATGATGAGGATGGATTTGATGTCTGTACGTTTTGCCATATGTTCTTTAAACCGCTGGTGAGCGCCGAAACCCACCATCACACGCCGGTTTACGGCATGCAATGGCGCAGCCCGGCGGTTAATTTGTTTTTTGCTTTTCCATCATGTTGATGAATCGATCAAACAGGTAGGACATTTCTACTGGGCCAGGGCTTGCTTCCGGGTGCCCCTGAAAACTGAATGCCGGCTTGTCCGTGCGGGCAATCCCCTGCAAGCTGCCATCAAACAGAGAAACATGCGTTGCCCGCAGGTTAGCAGGCAGCGAACTCGCATCTACGGCAAATCCATGATTCTGGCTGGTGATGAACACGCGCTGATCGTCTGCATCCTGCACGGGATGGTTGGCGCCATGATGACCAAACTTCATCTTCAGGGTACGTGCTCCGCTCGCCAGAGCCAGCAACTGGTGACCAAGACAGATACCGAAGGTCGGCACGCCACGATCAACCACGGTGCGGATCGCCTCGATGGCGTAATCGCATGGCTCCGGATCACCAGGGCCATTGGAAAGGAAAATACCGTCAGGATTCAGTGCCAGGGCATCTTCCGCCGAGGCTTGCGCCGGCAGCACGGTCACCTTGCAACCACGGGCTGTCAGCATGCGCAGGATGTTGCGCTTAACGCCATAGTCAAATGCAACCACGTGATAGCGGCTAGCCTCGGGTTTGACGTAACCCGAACCCAGCACCCATTCACCTTCTTCAAAGGTATACGACTGGGTACAACTGACCACCTTGGCCAGGTCCATACCGGCCAGACCTGGGAAAGCACGCGCCAACTCTAGCGCTTTGGCTTCGTCGGCTTCGCCAGTGATGATACAGCCGGCTTGCGCACCTTTTTCACGCAGAATACGGGTGAGTTTGCGGGTATCAATATCGGCAATCGCTACTACATTATTGGCGGCGAGGTATTCGGAGAGGGTCTGCTGACTTCGCCAGCAGCTATCGGTCAAAGGAAGATCGCGGATGATCAGGCCGCTGGCATATACCTGACCGGATTCGACATCTTCGGTATTCACACCGACATTGCCGATATGCGGATAAGTCAGGGTAACGATCTGCTTGGTGTAGGAAGGATCAGTGAGGATTTCCTGATAGCCCGTAATGGAAGTGTTGAACACCACTTCGCCAACCGTGTGGCCTTGGGCACCAATCGAAATACCACGAAACACAGTTCCATCAGCAAGAACCAACATGGCTGGTGTGTGTTGCGGCACGTTCTAACCCCTTGTTTTTCAATGTTGTCGCTAAGATAACAGCGGATGTGCAAAGCGGGACAAGTTCGAACTTATCCCGCCTGTAAAGTTTCAAGATTATAGCGCAAAAGGCTATCCTCTTCAACGCGACCTTCATTTCAACCGCAATTTTCGGCAGCCCGGCGACCACAAACCCTCGGGCGGGCAAATTCCCGATACAAGACTATGAAGTCACACGTTGCCGCTTATTTGAGCGACAGCACATCGCGCATATCAAAGAGACCATTTGAGCGCCCCGACAGAAACTTGGCTGCACGCAAGGCGCCCAGCGCAAAGGTGGCACGGCTGCTCGCCTTGTGCGTCAGCTCGACCCGCTCGCCAATGCCGGCAAACAACACGGTGTGATCACCGACCACATCGCCGCCTCGCACGGTGGCGAACCCTATGGTGCTTGGGTCACGCTCGCCAGTTACACCCTCCCGGCCATACACGGCGCAAGTCGCGAGATCGCGGCCCAATGCCTCGGCCGCAGCCTCACCCAGGCGTAATGCCGTTCCAGATGGCGCATCCACTTTGTGCCTGTGGTGGGCTTCAATCACCTCGATATCGTAGCCTTCAGACAGCACCTTGGCCGCCTCTTTGACCAGATTGATCAACAAGGTCACCCCCACGCTCATATTGGGAGCAAACACCACGGCAATATCCTTGGCAGCCGCTTCAATCTGCTGCTTTTGCTCAGGCGTGAAGCCCGTAGTCCCTATCACCATGGCAACGCCTGCCTCGCGGCAAGCCTGCAAATACTGCAAGCTTGGCTCGGGACGTGTGAAATCCACCAGCACATCGGCACCCGTCAGGGCTGATGCAACATCGTGACTGATCAGCACATTGGTCTTGCGCCCAAATTGCTCGCCGGCATCACGTCCCTGCTGTGGACTATCTGCGCGATCCAGCGCGGCGTGCAGTTGCAGGCCATCATCGGCAAACACACCTTCCAGCAAGGCATACCCCATACGTCCGCTGCAACCAGCGATCACCACATTCAGTTTTTTCATGACATCCTCACAAAACAAAACAGACCTCCGCTCGGAGGTCTGCCCAAATTTCACTTTCATACTGCCGTATTTGTATTGCCGCGCTTAATAACATCGCACTACCGGCAAATTATTTTTAGAAACCGATCTTTTCCAGCATGCGTTCAAAATAACCTGGCTCTTCTTCTGGAGGCAGATCATCATCCGGCGCCGACTGGGAGGCCGCCGCTGGCGCTGCCTTGGCAGGGGCAGTCTTGGCAGCTGGTGCAGATTGTGCTGGCGCAGCACTTGCCGGAGCAGCGGGTTTTGGCGCTGCCTGCTTCGCTGGAGCAGTCTGGGCTGCAGCAGGCGCAGCAACTGCAGGTTTGCTTGGTACCGAAGCCGCGGCGGCAGGTGCATCCTGCACGGCAGCTGGCGCCACAGGCTCAGCCGGATCGCTCACCGCTGCCGGACGCGCAGCAGGGGAAGCGGGCGGATTGACCAGCATAGGATCAAGCGCATCCTTGCTCGAAGGGGTGTCGACTGCTGCCGGGGCCGCTGCTGCTGCCGCGCCCGCCGCAGCTGGTGCTTCATCAGATTTCCAGAACTTCAGGCGATCCCAGAGGCCTTTCTCAGGCTCAACTCCGCGACGCTGCAGCTCAGGCACCGTGGGGTCAACGCCCGCGGGAATGGTATCGCCACGTACGCGCTTCAGCTGTTCATTCTCAAACTCAAGAATCACCCGACGCTGCTGAAGAATCTTGCCGTCCTTGCGATATTGATAGAAATAATCCCAGCGATCACCATGGAAACTATCTTGCAAAAGCGGGGTTCCCATCACAAATCGCGCTTGCGATTTGCTCATGCCCGGCTTCAATTGCATCAACATTTTGGAGGTCACAATGTTGCCCTGCTGGATATCCATGCGATAAGGCTTGAACGTCGGAAGGGCCGAACTGCAGGCGGCACATAAAAGGGTCAGTAAGAGAATTGTGTAGCGCATTACCATGACTTTGGCTGGAAATGGCGTTAATATACCATGACAGCCAGACGCCAGAACACCAACATCCCAAATACTAGTCGAGTACCAAAATCATGCGTGAACCTGATGAATTAAAAAATGCCGGCCTGAAGGCTACCCTGCCAAGATTGAAGGTGCTGAGCCTGTTCGAAAACAGTAAAGACCGCCACTTGTCCGCAGAAGATGTGTACAAGATTCTGCTATCGACCGGCGAAGATGTGGGCCTCGCCACTGTGTATCGCGTGCTGACCCAGTTTGAGCAGGCTGGCCTGCTGATCCGTCACCATTTTGAAAGCGGCAAGGCCGTGTTTGAACTGAATCAGGGCGGCCATCACGATCACATTGTCTGTATCAAATGTGGCCGGGTGGAAGAGTTTTTTGATGAAGAAATCGAAAAACGCCAGAAAATGGCGGCGACCGAACGCGGCTTCACCATTCAGGATCACTCGCTGTACATCTATGGCGTCTGCACCAAGCAGCCCTGCCAACCCAAGTAATCGCTAGGATTTTTCCAGCATCTCGGCCGCGTGCTGCAAGGTGGTGTCGGTAATATCCACCCCACCCAGCATGCGCGCCACTTCATGGATACGCGCATTCGCATCCAGTGCATCAATCCGGCTCAAGGTTAATCCATCCTGCTGGCGCTTGCTGACCCGCAAGTGCTGCTGGCCCTGGGCCGCCACCTGCGGCAGATGGGTAATCACCAGCACTTGGCGCTCCTGCCCAAGCTGCTTAAGCAATTGACCGACAATTTCCGCCACACCACCGCCAATACCGACATCCACCTCATCAAAAATCATGGTCGGAATATCGCCTTGCTGCGCCGTCACCACGCGGATGGCCAGACTGATACGCGACAACTCGCCACCTGAGGCCACTTTACTCAAGGGCCTGGGCACCGTACCAGCATGCCCGGCTACCAGAAATTCCACTTGTTCCAGCCCGTATGCCGAGGCCTGCTGTTCCGTCAATGCCACCTCGAATCGCCCGCCCGATAACGACAGGCGCTGCATTTCGGTACTGATTAAGCCTGACAGCCGTTGCGCTGCCTCCTGCCGTTCGCTGCTCAGGCGCTGCGCCAATGCGTGATAAGACTGCCATGCGGCTTTTTCCTGCTGCGCCAGCTGACCGTCATCGACCATCAACTCAAGCTCGGCCATGCGTTGCTGCCACTGCAACATCAGGCCGGTCAATTCTTCGGGCCGAACGCGATGCTTGCGCGCCATGCCATGCAAGGCCTGAATACGGGACTCCACTTCGGCCAGCCGCTCAGGATCAAGCTCCGTGCGTTGCAAATAACGATTCAGAGAGCGGTCCGTTTCCTCAAGCTGAATAATGGCGGAATCCAGCGTGTCCGCAGCTTCTTTCAGCGTTTCATCCAGCTCCACCAGCCCCTGCAATTTATGCTGCAATGCGCTGAGTTGCGACATCACCGCATATTCACCTTCGCTCAGAATCTGCCGACAGGCCTCTCCGCCAGCAATCAGGCCGGCGCCATTGGATAACCGCGCATGCTCTTGCTGCAATGGCTCCCACTCGTCCGCCACCGGCGCAAGCTGGCTGAGCTCACGTAATTGATCACGCAGCTCGGCGAGCTCATCGGCATAGGCCGCGGCATTCTGCTCGGCCGCCAGGCGCCGCTCATGCAAGCTATGCCAGCCATGAAAGTGCTGTGCAACCTCGGCTGCCAATGCCGACTGCCCGGCATACAGGTCAAGGGTCTGGCGCTGATAACTGGTCTTGAGCAGCGAGTGGTGGGCATGCTGGCTGTAGATATCCACCAGGAACTCACCCGCCTCACGCAATTGCTGCACGGTAGCCGGCATGCCGCCAATGAACGCCTTGGAGCGGCCATCGGCATAAATCACGCGCCGTAGCAGCAATTGCTGCTCATCAGATGGCAGCTCGTGCTCATCCAGCCATTGCTGCAGATCAGGCAGACCTGCGATGTCAAAGCTAGCACTGATATCGGCACGGTCACAGCCACTGCGGGTGACGCCGCCCTCGCCTCTTGCGCCCAGCGCCAAGGAGAGTGCATCAATCAGGATGGATTTACCGGCACCGGTTTCGCCGGTCAATACGGTAAAGCCG
Source organism: Methylovorus sp. (assembly GCA_035565335.1). Taxonomy (GTDB): domain Bacteria; phylum Pseudomonadota; class Gammaproteobacteria; order Burkholderiales; family Methylophilaceae; genus Methylovorus. The sequence continues at coordinate 16,595 of DATMSO010000051.1, read as the reverse complement.
CGATCAAACTCGAGATTGAGTTGATCGACAATGACAAAGTCGCGGATAGTAAGTGTCTGTAACATGGTGTCCTGCTGCGATGATGGGTGGGATTAGCCCCAGTTGAGCTTTTCCCTGAGCATGTCGTAATGGCTGTGGCCGAGCAAATGCAGAAGCGTCACGGTTTTTTTCGCGCGTTCCACCAATATTCTGTCACCTTGCTGCAATTCAAACTGCATCTGGCCATCCAGGTGCATGCGCACATCGGGCGCTTGCACCACAGTGATTTCCACCTTGCTATTGCTGCTGATGGCAATAGGCCGATTGCTGAGCGTATGCGGGCAGATGGGCACCAGCGCAATGGCATCGAGCATAGGGTGCAGAATCGGCCCACCGGCAGATAGCGAATAAGCCGTCGTGCCCGTGGGGGTCGCCAGGATCAGGCCATCAGCCCGCTGCCGATGCACAAACTGACCATCAATATGCACTTCCAGCTCAATCAGCCTGGCCATGCCATTCTTGTTGATGACCACATCATTCAACGCCCGCCCCTGATGCACAGGCTCGCCATCGCGCATGACGGTGGCCGACAGCAGGATGCGCTGCTCGGTTTGATATTCACCGGCCAGAATCTGGCTCATGGCTTCGCACATGGATTCCGATGTGATATCCGTCAAGAATCCGAAGCGTCCGCGATTCACCCCCACCAGCGGAATCTGATAGTCGACCAGTGAGCGCGCCACGCTGAGCATGGTGCCATCGCCCCCCAGCACGACGGCCAGATCGGCATAGGCGCCGATCGCGTTGATATGCACCGTGGTGTAACCCTTGATCTGGGATTGCTCGGCGGTTTTTTCCTCAATGAAAATACCGATCTGCCGCTCCGCGAGAAAGCGGGCCAGCGCGAGTATCTGCTCGCGCATCTCGGGATTCATGTATTTCCCGATCAGCGCTACCGTTTGGAATGCATTTTTCATGGCATGCATTTAATCATAGATAACATAAGCACAGAAGAGCGCCTGTACCATACAGGTCAACCTCGCGCGCAATAACTGCGCAACATTCGGCTGCAACGCATGCAGGATTTAGCGCGCTACATGGCCAAACCGCATCCCCAGCCGCGATTAAGCCGGCGAAGAGGTGCGTAATACTTATTGCGCTCCTCCTGCTTGTACCGGATAATTTTCAGCGATGGGCATTCCGCCCGCCTCAGACATTCGGCACAAGTGACTACTCTGGATAAACGCGCACAGATTCTGCTTAAAACGCTGGTTGAACATTACATCAGCGATGGTCAGCCCGTGGGATCGCGCACCCTGTCAAAATGCTCGGGCCTGGACCTCAGCCCGGCCACGGTGCGCAATGTGATGTCCGACCTGGAAGAGATGGGCTTTATTGCCAGCCCGCACACCTCGGCCGGGCGCGTGCCCACGCATCGCGGCTACCGGTTCTTTGTCGACACCCTGCTCACCATCAAGCCTCTGCAATCGCAGGAAATCCAGCGCTTGGAAAGCGAATTGTCATCGCCCGATCCGCAAGAGCTGATTTCATCTGCCGCGGGGTTGTTATCCAGCCTGACGCAGTTTGCCGGCGTGGTTATGATTCCCCGCCGCAAGTCGATTGCTTTCAAGCACCTGGAATTCCTCCCGCTGTCCGATACCCGCTTGCTGGTGATCATCGTGACGTCCGACGGCAATGTGCAGAACCGCATTATCGTCACCGATAAAACCTACAGCGCCGCTGAGCTTACCCAGGCCAGCAATTTTTTCAACGCCAATTACGCGGGCAGCACCTTTGAAGATGTGCAGAAAAAACTGCACGAAGAACTGAAGCAAATGCAGTCGGACATGAACCGCCTGATGGCCGCTGCCCTCGATGCCAGCAGCAAGGCGCTGGATGAGGATCGCGACAATGTCGTGATCTCCGGTGAGCGCAATCTGCTGCAGGTGGATGAGCTTTCCACCAATGTCACCTCGCTACGCAAGCTGTTCGAGATATTTGAACGCCGCACCTCGTTGATGCAGCTCCTGGACAACAGCCAGCGCGCCGAAGGCATTCAGATTTTCATCGGCGGCGAATCCGGCTACCTGCCGTTGGATGAATGCAGCATGGTCACCGCCCCCTATGAAGCCAACGGCCAGATCGTCGGCACATTGGGTGTGATCGGCCCTACACGAATGGCCTACGAGCGTGTCATTCCGATTGTTGATATTACGGCCAAGCTGCTTTCCAGCGGTTTATCCATGAAGTAGCCATGTCACGTCCCTCCAGCTTCCAGTTATTGAACAAATCCACCCTGCATGTCGGGGCAACCATCCGCCATCCCTTGTTTGATGGCAATGGCCTGCTGGTATCGCCCGCAGGCAAGGTGATACAGGATGCCGCCATGCTGGATGAACTGCGGGCCCAGGACCTCTACGTCGACAGCGAGATCAGCGGCAATCAGAATCCCATTGAGTCCATGCAAAAAAACGGCAAGGACATCAAGGTAGAAACCGTCGATGCCAGCAAGGAAAACATCACGCGCCAGCTGGAAATCGGCGACAACATCCAGCTCAAGTTCCTGACCACCTGGGGCAATCAGGATGCGTTTTTTGTGAAATTCCTGGGAGGCATGGTGCAGCGCAGCATCGTCTGCAGCCTCCCCGTGGTGAATGACCGCGTCATATTCATCAAGGAAGGCAGCGCCTTTTCGGTCTCCTTGTTTAGCGGCCGCAATGTCTACGCCTTCACCACTACTGCCGAAGTGGTATACAGCCGCCCCTATCCGCATATGCACCTGGCTTATCCGCGCACGGTCACCATGTCAAAGATACGCCGTTCGCAACGCATCCAGGTCAATATCATTACCGCTTTCACCAACCTTTCCACCCTGCTCAAGAGCAAAGCATCGGGCATGCTGATCGACATCAGCATGGGCGGCGCCCTGGTTGAATCGCATGAGGGCATAGGGCAGGTCGGCCATGAGCTGGAATGCAATTTCAAGCTGCAGATCAACGGCACGGAAACTTTTTTCAGCTTGCCCAGCCATATCTGCAGCCAGCGCACCGTACAGACGGACAGTGGCAAACTGGTCGTACAACAAGGGCTGGAGTTCGATGAGATTCCTTATCAGCAGAAAATCCTGCTGCAGAATTTCATTCTGCAGTCCATTTCCAACATACAACTCGGATAATCCCGCATGAAAAAAACCATGGTGGCCTTTGATCACGCCACCCTGCCGAAAACCGGCATACTCCTCGCTAACCTGGGCACGCCGGACGCGCCCACCGCCAAGGCCTTGCGTCCTTACCTCAAGCAGTTCCTGAGTGACAGGCGCGTGGTGGAAATTCCGCGCATTATCTGGTGGCTTATCCTGAACCTGATCATCCTCAATCTCCGCCCACGCAAATCGGCAGAAAAATATGCCCAGATCTGGACCAGCGAAGGCTCGCCACTGCTGGCCAATGCCCGCAAACAAACCGCGCTTTTGCAAGGCTTCCTGAGCCAGCGCATTGCATCACCCTATGCCGTTGAACTAGGCATGCGCTACGGCAATCCCTCCATGGCCTCGGCCATCGCCAAACTGCAGGCGCAAAACTGCACGCGCATCCTGGTATTCCCCCTGTATCCGCAATACGCAGCCAGCAGCACCGCCTCTGCGCTGGATGCGGTATGGGACAGCTTGAAACAAACCCGCAATGTGCCGGCGATACGCACCATACGCAATTACCATGATCATCCGGCTTACATACAGGCGCTGGCGGACAGCGTGCGCGAATACTGGTCGATCAACGGCAAACCGGAAAAACTCGTCATGAGTTTTCACGGCGTGCCACGCTATACGCTGGATAAGGGCGACCCCTACCATTGCGAATGCCACAAAACCGGCCGCCTGCTGGCGGAAGCGCTGGGGCTGACTAAAGACCAATACCTGATTGCCTTCCAGTCCCGTTTTGGCAAGGCCGAGTGGCTGAAGCCCTACCTCGCCGGCACACTGGAAAAACTCGGTAAAGATCAGCTGAAGCGCGTGGATGTCATTTGCCCGGGCTTCTCCAGTGATTGCCTGGAAACCCTGGAAGAAATCGCCATGGAAGGCAAGGAGATTTTCCAGCACAACGGCGGTGGCGAATATCACTACATTCCCGCCCTGAACAGCCGCGAAGGCTGGATACACGCCATGTGCGACATTGCGCTCGACAACCTCCATGGTTGGGTAAGTACAGAGTGGGATGCCGAGCATGCCCGTCAGGAAGGTATGAAAACCGCCCTGCGCGCCCAGGCACTGAGCGAAAGCAAGGCAGACGTCTAACTTCCGGCAAGCGGGCAGCAGCCCCTGCCTGTGAGCGGTTTGCTATACTTGCAACCTTGGCGGAAAGTCATCCTGCCCAGGCCCTGCTCTTCGCACCGGACTATGGAAGACCGGCAGGTAAGGATATTCACCCGCCACCCCGGACAAGCAGTCCGCTTGATTGCTTGTCCCAACCTCGCAGAAATGGATACATAGCGCATGATAGTAATTACCGGCGGCGCCGGCATGATAGGCAGCATGATTGCCTGGCATCTCAATACCCAGGCAGGTCGCGATGACCTGGTGATCGTTGATCGCCTGCATCATCCCGAGCAATGGCAAAACCTGGTACATCGCCAATATGCCCAGTATCTGGACAAGGACGAGCTAGCCAGCTGGCTCGAGCAGGGCCACAAGGTGGAAGCCATCATCCACATGGGCGCCATCAGCGCCACCACCGAGCGCGATTTCAACAAGCTGGTGCAGGACAACATCCATTTCAGCCAGGCACTCTGGCACTACTGTGCCGAAAAAGGCATTCCTTTTCTGTATGCCAGCTCGGCAGCGACCTATGGCGGCGGTGAAAAAGGCTATGTTGACGACGAGGCGTCCATCGACAGCCTGCGCCCATTGAATGGCTACGGCTATTCCAAGCAGTTTTTTGATCAGTGGGCCTTGCGCCAGGTACGCACCCAGCAAGCCGTGCCGCCTCAGTGGCAGGGGTTCAAGTTCTTTAATGTGTATGGCCCCAATGAATACCATAAAGAGCGCATGGCGAGCGTTGCTTTCCATACCTTCAACCAGTTCAGGGAACACGGCACGGTCAAACTGTTCAAAAGCCATATCGAAGGCTATGCCGATGGCATGCAGGTGCGGGATTTTGTCTATGTGAAGGATGCCGCTGCCGTGGTGGCGCACTTTCTGTTGCAAGGTGGCGCCTCTGGCATTTACAACATCGGCACCGGCAAGGCACGCGCGTTCCGCGACCTCGCCACCAATGTCATGACCAGCATGGGCAAAACCCCATCCATCACCTATATCGACATGCCGCAAGACCTGCACGGCAAGTATCAGTACTTTACCGAAGCCAGCATGCAGAAGCTGCAGGCAGCCGGCTATACCAGCGCTTTTCATACGCTCGAAGAAGGTGTACGCGATTACGTACAGAATTATCTGCTTCAGGCAGACCCTTACGCATAAGGTAGAGCACCATGACCCCTATTGAAAATTTACAGCAAGCTCTTTCGCAGCACGCCGACGTGATGGCAAAGCTGGAAGCCATGCTGCCGCAAATCGCCGAAGTAGCCCAGGTATGGCGTGACTGTCTGGCGCGCGGCGGCAAGATCCTGTTCATGGGCAACGGTGGCAGTGCCGCCGACAGCCAGCACGTGGCCGCCGAAATCGTCGGCCGCTACAAAAAAGAACGCAAAGGCCTGCCCGCCATCGCGCTCACCACCGATACCTCCATCCTGACCTCGGTGGGCAATGACTACGGTTTTGATTTCATTTTTTCACGCCAGGTAGAAGCGCTTTGCCTGCCGCAGGATGTGGTCGTCGGCTTCTCCACCTCGGGCAATAGTGCCAATGTGGTGCGCGCAATAGAGACGGCCAAAGCCATAGGCGCCACCACCGTGGGCATGACCGGCGGTAGTGGCGGCAAGCTGGCTGTCCTGTGTGATTACTGCCTGACCATGCCTTCCTCCGACACTCCGCGCATTCAGGAAGCCCATATTTTTATCGGCCATAGCCTGTGCGATCTGCTGGAAGCCGATTAACCATGTCGAACTTACTGATCAGCACCGTCAAGGAGCGCTTTGGCCAGGGCGAGCGCTGGGCCCTTGTGATTGGCGACCTGATGCTGGATCGCTACCTGATAGGCGACGTGCAGCGTATCTCGCCTGAGGCACCTGTGCCGGTGGTCCTGCTGAAAGAGCGCAATGAACGCGCCGGCGGCGCTGCTAATGTGGCCGCCAACCTTGCCTTGCTGGGCATTCCCACCCGTATCTGCGGCGTGGTCGGTCATGATGCCGAAGGCCAGACCCTGCTGACGCTGATGCAAGCCGCCAATATAGGCACGACCGGCGTGATGCACAGTACAGAACGCCCCACTATCACCAAGACCCGCGTGCTGGGCGGCATACAGCAGATGATGCGGCTGGATCAGGAAAGCAATGCCGCCTTCAGCGCCGATGAAAAAGAGCAGCTGCGCCGGAGCGTCGATGATCAACTGGCGCAGCATCCTGCCATGGTTATACTGTCGGATTACGCCAAAGGCGTGCTGGGCGTTGAGCTGGTGAGCCACGTGATCCAGCATGCCAGACAGCATGGCATTCCCTTGCTGGTAGACCCCAAAGGCCGCGATTACAGCAAGTATCGTGGCGCTACCGCATTGACCCCCAATAAACGCGAAACGGCCGAAGCCTGCAATGTGAGCGCGCAGGACAATGCCGCATTGCTGCAAGCCGCCGCAGAATTGCGCAAAACCCTGGCGCTGGAATTCCTGGCCGTCACCCGCGGCGAAGAAGGCATCAGCATGATAGAAGCCGATGCGACGAGTCATATCCCGGCCACGGCCAAACAGGTATTCGATGTTTCCGGCGCGGGCGATACCGTCATCGCCACCCTGGCAGCCGGCATGATGCACGGATTGCCACCGCACCAGGCATTGCAACTGGCGAATATCGCCGCCGGCATAGTGGTGGGCAAAGTCGGCACCGTGCCCATTTCACGGCAGGAGCTGCTCAATACCCTGCTCAGCGCCGAAACTGCCAGCCAGGCCGATAAGGTATGCAATATGGAGACCCTGCTGGCACGTGTAGCTGCCTGGCGCGCGGCCGGTGAAAAAATCGTTTTCACCAATGGCTGCTTTGATCTGCTGCACGCAGGTCATGTCACCTACCTTGAGGCCGCCAGCAAACGCGGCACCCGCCTGATTCTGGGCTTGAATACCGATCGCTCGGTCAGCGCGCTCAAGGGCCCCACCCGCCCCGTTATCCACGAGATGGACCGCGCGCGCGTGCTCGCTGCGCTGGAAGCGATTGATGCCGTGATCCTGTTTGATGAAGACACCCCGCTAAGTCTTATCAACGCCATCCGTCCCGATGTCATCGTCAAAGGCAGCGATTACCGTGAGGATCAGGTGGTAGGCGGCGCCGAAGTCAAGTCCTGGGGAGGCGAAATCGCGCTTATCCCGGTAGTCCCCGGCCGCAGTACCAGTGGAATTTTGGAAAAAATCGCCAGTTAGGCTTGCACATGGCAGTGAATAAAATTCTGGTGATGGGCCCGTCCTGGGTGGGTGACATGGTGCTGGCGCAAAGCCTGTTCAAAGCCCTGCGCCAGCAGGACCCGGAAGTCATCATCGACGTCGCCGCCCCCAGCTGGACGTTGCCCTTGCTGGAGCGCATGCCGGAAGTCCACCAGGGCATCGCCCTGCCCTTCAAGCATGGTCAGTTCGCCTTGCTGGAGCGTATCCGCTTCGGGCGTTCCCTGCGCAAGGCGAATTACACGCAGAGCATCATGCTCACCAACTCGCTCAAATCCGCCATCCTGCCTTTTGCCGCGGGCATTCCGCAGCGCACGGGGTTTCTTGGTGAACAGCGTTATGGGTTGCTCAACGATATTCGGAAACTCGACAAACAATTGCTACCGCGCACAGTAGATCGTTTTGTAGCGCTCGCCTATCCTGCAGATCATGGATTGCAGGGCCAACAGCATGAACCAAAGCTGGTTAGTAATACCGCAAACGCGGCAAGTGTTTTAGAAACGTTGGGTAGATCGTCGCCTGAACGGCCGGTGTTGGGGTTGTGTCCTGGTGCAGAATATGGAGAAGCCAAGCGTTGGCCATCCGAATATTATGCCGAGGTAGCTCGACACGCGCTGACGTCAGGCTGGGAAGTCTGGCTGTTTGGGTCAGACAAGGATATACCTGTCACGGCCGCAATCAATCATCTGACCGACCATCGTTGCCTCGACCTGGGAGGAAAAACCAGACTTGGCGATGCGATCGATTTGATGGCGCTGTGCCACACCGTCATCAGCAACGACTCAGGGCTGATGCATGTTGCCGCGGCTTTAGACAAAGATCTGATTGCCATTTACGGCTCATCTGATCCTCACCATACCCCCCCAATGACTAGCAAGGCTGTCATCGAATACTTGGGTTTATCATGCAGTCCGTGTTTTCAGCGCACTTGCCCTCTAGGCCACTTGAATTGCCTGAAACACATCGCCCCGGCCAACATCATCACGCATTTGCAGAAGTGAAACTCAGCTAGGCGGCTGTACGTTCTTCATCTGGCAATCCTCGCCTGGCAATCCAGTATCCGTGCAATTTTTCGCGGCTGATTTCCACAGTCAACATGGTAACAGGCAGCCAGAAATAAACCCAGATAGCTTTCGGTGGCGTGAGCAGCCATCCTGTATTGGTCAATTGCCCGCCCACGCCTAATGTGGCCCAGAGCAGAGCATTACTATGCCTGCCATGTTTGATAAGATAGGCAGCCAATATTGTGAAAATGAAGAGCCCTAGGACGCCATCTTCATACAGTATCTGCAACAGGAAATTATGTGTATGCGTGTACATGTGCAGAAACCGGTAGCCATCCTTGCCACATCCAATCCATATGCCGCAAACATGCGAAACACGATTTAATGCATCCGACCAAATCTCGGGCCTGTAGCTTAAGCCTCTTTGCAGCAGCAATTGATCCGCGCCCATCAGATAGCTAAGCAGAACCACCGCCAGTATGACGGTAGAACCAAGCAGCCAGAAACGCCGCGCAAATAGGTAAACCAGCAAAAATAAGGCATATGCTACTAGCAGCGTACGTGCTTGGTATACCGTGGAAATAAGCAGTATCAAGCTGCTCAGCACCAAAAATCCGGCCATCACGTGCCATTTTGAGACAGATCTCAGCCTTGGCTCAACCTTGTAAAGCCAGAGGTATAACAGCCCAGTACTAATCACCAGTGCAGTATCAATTGGATCGACCGCTCTCCCAAACAGCACCCCATAACGGACCCATTCCCCCGTGCTTTGATGGATAAGCCACCAGTCCATCGCACTCCATGCCAGGACAGTCAAACTTGCCCACGCGAACACAGTAAGAATTGCTTCCAGTTTTTTCGTACGGTCTAGCAAAGTACAGCAAGCAAGAAAGCCGACGAAATAAAACCATAGCTTCCACTCCTGCCATGACTCCATGTTAAGGATTTGAATAAGAGCGAGAGGCAATAAAACCCATATATAGGCCTGGAGAAACCCGCCCAATGCCTTTGGTGACCATATCAACCAAAGAAGGCCGGGCAAAACAATGCCCGCCAGAAAGAGGCCTCTAGGCGGAAGCGGCAGATAGTAACTAAGCGAATACAGGAGCAGACCTGCAGTGATTATCCCTGTAAAAATTCGCCATTGCAGGCTTGAGCTGGAAGACTGTAAGCTTTTCATGATAAGGATTCCGGGATGACTGAACAATAAACCGTCAACGGATTACCTCGCAAAATGCGTTCTAGCGCTTCAATATTAATATCCAATCCCTTCTGCCCATGTTCGATATGGTATTTCGAGAAATTCAGCGAATTCTGGCAGTACATTGGGTAATCCCTTTCCACAGTTTCGATAGCTTTGGTCAGCGTATGGCCGTCACGGATCGGTCCAGGGAAAAATTGCGCCTGACCAAATACGTCGTTATCCTGAGCACAGTTCACATAGAGGATAGGGCGGCCGGAAAGCCCCGCTTCGATAACTGCGTTGGACATGATGTTGATGATTAAAGAAGCTTGGCTCAGGGCTTCAGCCAAGGTAATCGTCGACGGTAGTACTGTAAGATTGTTGGCTAAACCTTGAGCATCATTCCAGAACGCCATCGAACTCCTGGGGTGGGCCTTGACCATGACCTGGTATTCGGGGTGCGCTACAGCCCATTCGAGAAGCAAGGCATAAGTCCGGCGGTAACCTTCCAGCTTTTCTTTATCCGGCCCAACGCCCAACACCAATAAAGTACGGCGCTCAGCAGTGGGCGGTGGCAACCGGTAAGCCTCGTCAATCATATAAGAACCGGCAATGACGGCGGTGGAAGTACCGAAAATCAACTTGCGCCGTAGCAAGGCATCCAGTGAACTCCGACCAAAGAGAAAATAGTAGTGGTAGTCGTTCATGCCTAGTCGAGATGAGGTTTCCAGCGTAGTTGCATGGGCAAGCTGGACCAACTTTGCATCGACGGCATCAAGAGCAAGTCGAAGGAAAGGCGCAAAATAGCTACCATTGCGATCATTCAGCACGATATGTGGTCGATAGTGCCGGACTAGCCATTGCGCATGGGCTGCGTAGCCAAAATATCGTAGAGGTACCGACTGGTTGGGATGACACAACCGTCGCGATGACAATAATGCACTGGGAACATCCAGTGCGGTTTCCACCAGTCGGTGCTGTCGTTGTCGTAGCGTTTCGATCAGTCGTTTTTTGCGCTGAAAGCGGATTACCTTTGGTGCAGATTGCAATAACAGGAAGTCACAGGCGCTAGCGTCAATATCAGGATTCGCCAGCCGGAAATGCGCGCATATGCCGAACATCAAGTCTTTGAAGGCATCACGAAGGAAACGGACACTACTGCCTAGTGTACCGTGTCGCTGCCTCAGCAGTTTCCAGCGGTAACGGTCCAACGCGTGTGCTTTTGCTGACCAGATATTACTTTTACGCATCGTTTTGCAATTTATTTGGGGATAGAAAACAGGGAAAAGAATTGTTGTTGGGCGGCCTCATCAGAAAACCGATCATTCAGTTGATGCAACATAGGGCGTGAATCGAAGCGCGACGTATTGTCTGCCAGCTGTTTCATGCTAGCAGACAACGACGATGTATCCCCGGTCACAAACAGATTGCCCACGGATGCCACCACTTCCGCACCACCGCCACTATCACTGCAGACTATCGGCAACTCTGCTGCCATTGCCTCCAGCAGAACCATGCCAAAAGGTTCGTGATCTGAACTCAAGATAAATGCATCGAAAGCCTTGAAGTACCGTCGCGCATCAGGCACCTGGCCGAGAAATTGTATTTTTCCGTCCACATGCAGTTCATGCGCCAATTGTTTCAAAGACGCCTCCAGCGGACCTTGGCCAATAATAACCAATAATGCATTGGCAGGCAGGGCTGGCAATGCCTGGGCAAATGCCTTTATTAGCGTGGCCTGGTCCTTGTCATGATGCAAACGCCCCACATTGCCGAATATGAGGGCATCCTCAGGCAGGCCCAAGTGTACGCGCGCATCGCTACGAGATACGAGTTCACGACGAATACGCGCTACATCAATCCGGTTATACAAGGTACTGATCTTGTCTACTGGCCAGTTCGACAAATGCTGCCGCATCTCATCCCGAACAGAGTTGGAAACACATAGCATAGTCAGGCGGCTCTTATACCAGTTCACTAATAAGCGACGGGACGCACGCTTGTAATCGTTGTAATTGTGGTGAATGCTGTAAACATGAAGGTTGGTGGCCAGCAATGCGACGTAAGTAGGTTTGACGCGATGCGCGATACAGAAAGCGAAATCATACTGGCGTGCCAGTTCGCGGATACGGGCGATGGCACCCAATTTTAATCCACGAATCTGCTTGCTCGAATAACCCAGAAACAGTACTTCTTCAGATTCACTGCCTATTCGAACCGCTTCATCAGGCGGACCCGCCAGATACACCGTCACTACCCGATAATCTGTGCCCTTGAACAAAGCGGCATATTGTCGGGCGCAATCCAAAAATGGCGGATAGTAAGAATGGCATATCTGCAATACAGCCTTACTCATGCTGCATCTCCAAGCACAGACACTTCCTTACGCATGGATTTTTTCGCCCGCTGGCTGATCCTGGCTGTTTCAAGATAACCAGCAGCCACCGCCCGTTTCGCCTCTGCGCTAACATTTTTCCAGTCATCGGCCAAGCGAAGGAAATGCCGAAAATTACGGATACGCAACCGGGAAGGAAGCGGCCGAGAGTAAAACTTCATATCTGCGATATCTATCAATCCAAATTCATTTCCAGCGGTTAGCACGACATTGCCGAAATGTAAGGAGCGAAAATAGATGCCCTTGTCGTGAAGATGCGCGATAAAACTCCCCAATTTATGCATCAATGCTGCAGATAAGGCTTTTTCCTGCCCCATTTGCCGTACGGTTCTTCCGGGCAAGGGCCTATAAATCACAGCCGTATTACGTGAGCCGGTAAGATGAAACAGTTCGACAATATCTACCGTCGGAATCGCCAACCATTTCAAGGACTCTGCGTTATGGCAAAAATGCCGGGCATAAGACGTCAGCGCTGCACTGCTCATGACACGCTTGCGGCGGAATATCTTGAGGATATTGCCGGAAGCGAGGTGATAGACTTTTGGACCATGCCTGTCCTGCTCCCATATATCAGCATCTACCGTGAGAGCAGCCAAATCTTCTGGCGTCATACTCACGCTGATGCGTTGATGGGCACGAAAGGTCGATGTGATCAGGCGGAATGAAAAAAACATCGATCAAGCCTGCGCAGATTTGTGGGTGCGTTGCTCTCCCCAAATCATAATGAGCTTACGAAGATAGACAACCGTGCCAGGCAATTGGCCGAGAATAATCAAAGGATTTTGCTTGTGAACGCCATAGGCGAGAACCAGGCTTTGTGGCATTTTCGCGCGGCAATGCAGCCATGCCAAACAGAACAAATCAACGACACCTACCGCAAGCCGGCCCAGCGTACCGTAATTGGATTTACGATGTGCATGGTGCCAGTGGCTGATTTCCAGGGCTGAAATCTTGCCTCCATTTTCTTTGATCAAGGCAGGCATGAAGCGGTCAATATGGGAGAAATAGGGAAGATCAAAACAGGCTTCGGGCGAAAATAGCTTCAAACCGCAACCACTATGAGACATATCATCATGGCCGCAATCCGGCAAAGATAGAGAAGGTATTGTCCTGGCTACCCTGATTGATGTCATGCCTCCACCGCTTTTTTTGGGTTAACCATATACTGCCTTCTTGCAAACATGCGCCATATTAATAAAAAGCCTCGCCGAAAACAATCTGGCGCACACTACAATTCAGCTACACCGCCAAGCACCTGGATATGATGAAGATGACAATACTCTGGCCATCCCTCGAAATCCGTCCAGTTGCTCATGAAGATAAAATCCAGGCCTGCCCGGGTAGAGGATTCATGATCATAGCGACTATCGCCCATGAACAAGGCAGGCGCACGGATATTGCCGCTTGCCAATTCTCGAGCGAGAATCTGGTCTTTATTATCCGGGCTGCCGAAAATACCGCCATCGAACAAGTCCAGTAAACCGCGTTCGGCAAAAATCGACCGCAGTTCATCCTGATCTCCGCCAGAAATCACCAGCCAGTTGCTATCCGGCGTGCGCTCGCGCAGCTGGGGTAATCCGGGGGCAATCTCGCAAGAGGACAAGCGCTTGCGGACCTCGCGACCGAAATCCACGAGCAGAAAATCTATATCCTTGCGGCTGGCAGGCCGGTGCAGTATATCGGTAAGGAAGTATTCGAATTTGACAAAGCGGGAGATGCCGCCGAGCTTGATATGGTGATCGACCAAGGCTTGTGCCTCTTGGTCATTGGCGCCAAAGTTTTTGGCGGTAGCGAAATACGCCTCAATTTTCAGGAAATTGGAATTGAGGATGACACCGTCACAATCAAAAACCAGGCTTTGATATCGCGCAATATTCATGTTGGGCCTGACCGGGTTGGAATCGCGACGGAATCACTAAGCAATGAACCCGCCGCGAACATCCCATTTAGCAGGCGGCCACTCTCGGGGCCGCCATAGCGTTATGCTGCTTTAATCGCGCTGGCTTCACGGGCCAGTTTGGTAATGTGCGCCCAGTTTTTGGAAGCCACGGCATCGGCCGGGGTCAACCAGGTACCACCGCAGACAACCACATTGGGCAGCGCCAGGAATTGCGGAGCGCTTTCGACCGTCACGCCACCGGTGGGGCAGAACTTCACATCGCCAAATGGGCCGGCAAAGCCCTTCAGCAGGTTGATACCGCCAACAGCAACCGCTGGGAACAACTTCAGGAAGTAGTAATCATCGGCATTGGCCTGCATGATTTCGCTACCGGTAGACACACCTGGCAGCAAAGGCAGACCCATTTCACGCGCTGCCAGACCAAGCTGGCTGGTGTAGCCGGGGCTAACCGCAAACTGGCAACCGACATCCTTGCAGGCTTGTGCATCCTTGATGTTGCGCACGGTGCCGGCACCGACGATGGCATCTGGCACGGCCTTGGCAATGGCTTCCATCGCCTGCAGGGCCACGGGGGTACGCAGGGTCACTTCCAGCACCTTGATACCGCCTTCGAGTAAGGCTTCTGCCATGGGCACAGCATCTTCTACCTTGTTGATGACGATAACCGGAATGACCGGGCCGTGATTAGCTAAGTCTAGAGTGTTCATTTCACATCCATATTGATATCAAGAAAAGAGTTGCGGCCAGAATCGAGGCTCGCCAAACCGGTGAGTGATCCGTCTCCGCCGGGGAAACGGATCAGCATTCAGATCAGATCCAGGTAACCGCACCTTCTTCGGCACTGTGCACATTCTTGCGCATGCCACCGAAGAGTTCACGACCGATACCATGGCCATTGTTATGCTTGTGCGCCTCGGTCATCACTGCCTGGGTGCGTGATTGCCATTCATCTTCATCCACCAGCGCATTCAATGTGCCGACGATGGAATTGAGGCGGATCATGTCGCCCGTGCGTACTTTGCCGATAGGACCACCGGCCAGGGCTTCCGGGCTCAGGTGGATGGCAGCAGGCACCTTGCCTGATGCACCGCTCATGCGGCCATCGGTCACGATCGCCACCTTGAAGCCCTTGGCTTGCAGCACGGACAATGGTGGCGTCAGCTTGTGCAGTTCGGGCATGCCGTTGGCACGCGGACCCTGGAATCGCACCACGGCCACAAAGTCTTTTTCCAGTTCGCCACGTTCAAACGCAGCCAGCAGCTCTTCCTGACCATTAAAGACAATAGCAGGCGCTTCAATAACTTGACGATCTTCCGGCACGGAAGAGGTCTTGATCACTGAACGACCCAGATTGCCCGTCAGCAAGCGCAGGCCACCAGAAGCGCTGAATGGCTTGCTGGTAGTGCGCACGATGGTTTCATCAACGCTTTCGGCGGGCAGGTCAACCCAGATCAGGCCATTGTCAGCGAGCTCAGGCTTCTTGCAGAAATCGCGCAAGCCACCCAGCACCACGGACGATACGTCGTCGTGCATGTAGCCGCCTTCGACCAGCTCGCGAATCACGAAGCTGGGGCCGCCAGCGTTCTGGAACTCGTTGACGTCGGCCGTGCCGTTCGGGTAAACGCGCGCCAGCAATGGCGTGGATTGCGACAGCTTGGAGAAGTCGGACCAGTCGATGATGATGCCCGCAGCACGTGCCACCGCCACCCAGTGGATGACGTGGTTGGTACTGCCGCCGGTAGCCAGCAAGGCTACGATGGCGTTGACGATCACACGCTCGTCGACCAGACGGCCGATCGGCGTAAAGCGCTGGTTTTGTGTAATGGAAAGTACGGTTTTCACGGCTTCGCGGGTCAGCGACTCACGCATGCCTTCATGCGGATGCACAAATGCCGCACCCGGCACGTGCAGGCCCATGGCTTCGAGCAGCATCTGGTTACTGTTGGCAGTGCCGTAGAACGTACAGGTACCTGCACCGTGGTAGGCGGCGGACTCGGAAGCGAGCAGCTCTTCACGACCGACCAGGCCTTGCGCGTATTTCTCGCGCACCTTGGATTTGGAGGTGTTATCAATACCCGTGCTCATCGGGCCGGCAGGCACGAATACGCAGGGCAGATGACCAAAATGCAAGGCGCCGATCAAGAGGCCAGGCACAATCTTGTCGCACACGCCGAGCAACAGCGCGGCATCGAATACATCGTGCGAGAGGCCGATAGCCGTGGCCATGGCAATGGTGTCGCGCGAGAACAGCGACAGTTCCATGCCCGGCTCGCCCTGGGTGATGCCGTCGCACATGGCCGGTACGCCACCTGCCACTTGCACGGTAGCGCCCAGTTTGCGCGCTTCATCGCGAATGATGTCGGGATAGGTTTCGTAAGGCTGATGCGCAGACAACATATCGTTGTAAGCGGTAATCACGCCAATGTGCGGCGCCTTTTCGGCGACCACACGGAATTTGTCATTGTTGGGCAGGGCCGCAAACGCGTGTGCCACATTGGCACAGCCCAGACGATCTGCGCCACGTGGGCGCTGAATGATCTGATCGATACGTTGAAGATATGCCTGACGGGTGGGCGCACTGCGTTCGCGAATGCGTTCCGTA
>DATMSO010000050.1:0-20885 GCA_035565335.1 Methylovorus sp. | reverse complement strand
TGTTTTAGTAATTCACCTTAAGGGAAAATTGTGTCCGTAACTTTTGAAACTCTGAATCTGCATCCTTCCATCCTGCGTGCGCTGGAGGAAGCTGGCTATTCCACCCCTACTCCTATTCAGGCTCAGGCAATTCCTGAAGTCCTGGCTGGTCACGATCTGATGGCCTCCGCCCAGACCGGCACCGGCAAAACCGCTGCTTTCACGCTGCCAGCTCTTAATCTTCTGGCCGACATTCACCCATCCAAGAGCCGTGGCCCGCGTATCCTTGTATTGACCCCTACTCGCGAACTGGCTGCTCAAGTTAATGATGCTGCCCGCAAATACGGCAAATTCATGCGTGCCCGTACCGTCAGCATCGTCGGTGGCATGCCTTACCCACTGCAAAACAAGCTGCTGTCGCAGCCGCTGGATATCCTGGTGGCAACACCTGGCCGTCTGCTGGACCATATGGAACGCGGCCGTATTGATATGTCCCGTCTGCAAATGCTGATCCTGGACGAGGCCGACCGCATGCTGGACATGGGTTTCATGCCTGATATCGAGCGCATCAACGAAGCGCTGCCACGCGAACGTCAGACCCTGATGTTCTCTGCTACCTTTGAAGGCCCGATCGCCAACATCGCTAAAACGCTGTTGAAGGATCCGAAAGTCATCCAGATCGCCGCACAGAAAGAAAAGCACGCCAACATCGAACAGCGCCTGCACTTTGTGGACGACATGAACCACAAGAACAAGCTGCTGGAACATCTGTTGATCGCACCTGATGTCAATCAAGCTATCGTGTTCACTTCCACCAAGCGTCACGCTGACTTGCTGGCAGAAGACCTGTACGCCGCTGGCCACAAGTCTGCTGCGCTGCATGGCGACATGACCCAGGGCGCACGTAACCGCACCCTGACCAAGCTGCGTCACGGTGATGTACGCGTACTGGTAGCAACCGACGTTGCCGCCCGCGGTATTGACGTACAAGGCATTACCCACGTGATCAATTACGATCTGCCAAAATTTGCAGAAGACTACGTGCACCGTATCGGCCGTACCGGCCGCGCGGGCAACACAGGCGTGGCAGTTTCTTTTGCTTCGCATGCAGACCGTCATCAATTACGCAAAATTGAGCAATATACTGGTCAGCGCATTGAAATCACGGTGATCGAAGGTTTCGAGCCAAAGCGTCCAGCGCCACGTAGCGATGACCGCGGTAGCAATGGTCGTCCACGCAGCAACAATGGCAAGCCTGGCTTCAAGCCACGCGGCCAGGGTGGCTATGCTGGCAACAATCCACGTTCGGCTTCCGGCGCAGGCAATTCCGAAGGCAATCGTGGCTTTGGTGGCCGTAGCGAAGGCAATCGCAGCGAAGGCAACCGTGGCAATGACAAATTCGGTGGCCAGAAGCGTGCTGATGCACCTCGCCGTCCACGCAATTTTGCGTAAAATGCCCTGTTAACCAACAATAAAGCCCATAGACTACATTGAGTACAGAAAACATTCGTTTCGCAGACCTGGGGTTAGCGCCTGAAATTCTCAAGGCGCTGGAAGAATTTGGCTATACAACTCCTACGCCGATTCAGGCACAGGCCATTCCTGTCGTGCTCCAAGGGCACGACTTGATGGCAGGTGCACAGACCGGCACAGGTAAAACAGCCGCGTTTTCCCTCCCCTTGCTGCAAAAGCTATTGCCGCAGGCGAGCAGCAGTGCATCGCCAGCTCGCCATCCGGTGCGGGCGTTGATTCTGACGCCAACACGTGAGCTCGCCATTCAGGTAGAAGAAAGCGTCAAGGTGTATGCCAAGCATACCGCCTTGCGTTCGCTGGTGGTATTCGGCGGCGTTGATATCAAGACGCAGACACCTAGCCTGATGAAAGGCGTGGAAATTCTGGTAGCGACTCCTGGTCGCCTGCTGGATCACGTGGAACAGCGCACCGTGCAACTCGGTCAAGTGCAAATGCTGATTCTGGATGAAGCGGACCGTATGCTGGATATGGGCTTTATGCCTGACCTCAAGCGCATTCTGGCCTTGCTGCCTAAAAAACGGCAAAACCTGATGTTCTCGGCTACCTTCTCCAACGACATCAAAAAACTGTCTGAAGAGTTTCTAACCAACCCCAAGCTGATCGAAGTCGCTCGCAGTAATGCAGCTTCTGACAAAGTGACGCAGAAGGTGTACCAGCTGGATAAGGAAGGCAAGGATAGCTTCCTCGCCAAGCTTCTGCTGGAAAGTAACAGCGAGCAAACCATCGTGTTCACCAAAACCAAGCTGACGGCAAGTCGTCTGGCACGGCAACTGGTACGCGAAGGCATTGCGGCCGATGCAATCCATGGCGACAAGAGTCAGCAGGAACGCATGCAGGCCCTGGAAGCTTTCAAGCAAGGCAAGGTGACCACGCTGGTAGCCACAGATGTGGCGGCACGCGGTCTGGATATTGACCAGCTGCCCATGGTGATCAATTTTGAACTGCCTAGCGCACCTGAAGACTACGTGCACCGGATTGGCCGTACTGGCCGCGCCGGCGCCTCAGGCACCGCGATTTCGCTGGTGTGCCCGGAAGAAGAAAAATACCTGAAGGAAATCGAAAAGCTGATCAAGCGCGAGATTTCCAGGGAAGTTGCCGTCGTGGCAGCGCGACCTCGCGAGCGTGCAAAAGAAGCCCGCGAGCCACGTGCTGAAGCTACAGACCGCAAACCCGCTGCTGCACGCGCATCTGCCCCACGCAAAAGCCAGGATCCCTGGTTTGACAAACCATATGAACCTTCCGGCAATGCCGAGGTAAAGCAATCCATGGGCTTGACACGTAACAAGCAGAAAAAAGAAGTGGCCGCGTTACTGGGTGGCTTGCTAAAACGCGATTAAGCTCATAATTCAAAGCTTTATAATTCAGGACTTATAAATCAGGAAGTCTGTTCACAGGCCGCTTAATGCGGCCTTTTTATTTCAGCCTGGCTGATTTCGCATGAAATCGGCCACGCCCCACAGGGCTTCCGCCAGTTTTCGCATCACATCTTCTTCCACGCCAATATCATGCATGGCACGCACCATGCAGTACATCCATTGATCACGCTGCTCTTCCCCTATCGCAAACGGCAGGTGGCGACGACGCAAAAACGGATGCCCATAACGCTCAATATAAAGCTGCGGACCACCGGTCCAGCCAGTGAGAAACATGAAGAGTTTTTCTCGCGCCTCGGTCAGATCAGCCGCGTGAATGGCACGCAGATTGGCGGCCTTCGGGTCGCTATCCATCACATCATAAAAACGCTCGACCAGGGCGCGAATCTGTTCCACCCCGCCCAGTAGCTCAAAAAACGTGGCCTTGCTGCTACCGGGTTCGCCTATCTTGTCCAGCATCATGCTTTCCTGGGCTTGACCAGCGAGGCGGCCAGATGGGCACGGGCGCGGGCTTCTTCTACGCCTGGCGCGGTTGCCAGCGCAACCCCCATGCGGCGGCGTACAAACGATTCGGGTTTGCCAAACAGGCGTATATCGGCTTCCGGCACGCGCAAGGCGGCGTCCAGCCCTTCAAACACCAGGGCATCGGCATCCACACCACCGTAGATCACGGCGCTGGCACCAGGCGCCAGCATGCGCGTATCGACCGGCAAGCCGAGGATGGCGCGAGCATGAAGTTCGAATTCATTAAAGCGCTGGCTGGCCATGGTGACCATGCCGGTGTCATGCGGACGCGGGCTGACTTCGGAGAACCACACCTGATCGCCCTTGATAAACAGCTCCACGCCAAACAGGCCGAGGCCGCCCAGACTATCCGTCACCGCTTTGGCAATGCGCTGCGCCTCGATAAGGGCTTGCGGCGTCATGGCTTGCGGTTGCCAGCTCTCCACATAATCGCCGCTCTCCTGACGATGGCCGATAGGTTCGCAGAAGTAGGTCTGGATAACGCCGGTGGAATCTTTGGCGCGCAAGGTCAGCAGGGTAATTTCAAAATCAAAGGCTATCTGGCCTTCGACAATCACCACGCCCTGATTGACACGCCCCGCACTAGCAGCGTGATCCCAGGCCTTGGCTACCTGATCCTGCGCGGTAATGCGCGACTGCCCTTTGCCGGACGATGACATGGTGGGTTTGACGAAACAGGGATAGCCGATGCCATTATCAATGGCGGCCTGCAACTCTTGCTCGCTACGAGCGAATGCATAAGGTGACGTGGGCAGGCTTAAGGTTTCAGCGGCCAGGCGGCGTATGCCTTCGCGGTTCATGGTGAGCTGTACCGCTTTGACGGTAGGCACCACGGTGGACAGCCCCTGCTCTTCAATACGGGCCAGCACCTCGGTATTCAGTGCCTCGATCTCGGGAACGATCAGATGCGGCTTTTCCAGAGCGACCAGGGCCTGCAAGGCGTCGGCATCGGTCATGTCGATGACATGGCTGCGATGCGCCACCTGATGACCCGGGGCATTGGCATAACGATCCACCGCGATCACCTCTACGCCCAAGCGCTGCAGCGCGATGATGACTTCCTTGCCCAGTTCGCCGCTACCTAGCAGCATAACGCGGGTGGCACTAGGCGTGAGGGGGGTACCAATATTCATGATCGCTCCGGGGGAATGAAGCGTGCATTTTATCATGCTGGCATAGGCTTCACCTATGCCGCGTGCGTCGTGCTTCGGCGGGGAATCAGGAGCTGATCAGGTACGAATACCGTGCTTTTCCATGCGATAGCGCATCGCCATGCGGGTGATGCCCAGCTGACGCGCCGCTTCGGAAATATTGAAATGGGTTTGTTCCAGGGTTTTTTCGATCATGAGCTTTTCGGCGGCATCCAGCGTCATGCGCGTGGCGGCTGCTACATCCTCCGTGGCCGTCGTCGTCAGTTTGACGTTCGCTACCAGTTCGACTGGCAAGGCCACATCCTGAATGCGGATTTGCGCGGTTTTGCTCAGCAATACGGCGCGGCTGATCTGGTGACGCAGCTCGCGCACATTGCCAGGCCAGCGATAGCGCATCAGCATATCGGTCACTTCCGGCGAAAACACGCGCTTCTCCAGTCCGTAACGGCGCTCGGTCTGGGTGGCAAAATGCTGGGCCAGCAGCAACACATCGCCGCCGCGATCACGCAGCGGCGGCATATTGAGAGATAACACATTCAAGCGATAAAAAAGATCAGAGCGAAAGCGACCATCAATCACCATTTGCTGCAAATCACGATTGGTCGCGGCGATAAAGCGCGCCAGCACCGGCCGCTCCTTGGTCGAGCCGATGCGGCGAACTACGCGGCGTTCCAGCACATTCAGCAGTTTGGCCTGCAGGGTCAGCGGCAATTCGCCAATTTCATCGAGAAACAGCGTGCCATCTTCGGCCGCTTCGATCAGGCCGCAACGCGCATTCTGCGCACTGGTAAAAGCGCCCTTCTCATGGCCGAACAATTCGTTTTCAATCAGCTCGCTTGGCAGGGATGCACAATCCACATGCACAAACGGCCGGTCACTATTTTTGCAGGACTGGTGCAGCAGGCGTGCCACCACGTCCTTTCCGGTTCCGGTTTCGCCGGAAATCAGGATGGTAGGCGGAGCAGCCTCGACAGAGACCAATTGGGCAATGCGCTCCACCTGTGTTCGGATAGCTTGTATGGGGGCACTTTCCCCCAGCATTTCAATATTTTCAGTTTCGTGAGAATTGCGCTGGCGCGAGTAGTCCAGCTGGCGTTTGAGGTTGGTCGCGGTTTCCGCTTTCTCTATCGCCAAGAGTAATTCTTCAAGGTCTACCGGTTTTTTGATGTAATCGGTCGCCCCTTGCTTCATGGCATTGACGGCATCCATCACATCGCCATGGGCCGTGAGCACAATCACGGCAACACCTTTTGCCACCAGATCGGACAGCAGTTCCAGTCCGTTGCCATCTGGCAGACGCATATCCAGTAAAGCCAGGTCGGGTGCAAACTGCCGTGCCAATGCACGGCCGTCTGCAATCGACTCTGCATGCTCGCACTCGTAGCCTGCCTTTTGCAGGCGTTTGGCTACGGCACGGGCAAATACAACTTCATCTTCAACAAGCAAGATGCGCATCCTGGGTTTCATATGTGCTTGGGGTGCAACAGATTCTTCCATGATGGCCGCTTGCATAGGGGTTCAGCGCTTAGTTGGCATCCGCAACGCTGGGCTTGGCACCGCCAAATTCCCAACGCACACCGATCCAGCCGGCACGTGGCGCACCTGGTGAACGCAGGCTTGCGCGCTCTTGATCGCCACTGAGGTAATCCCCATTGGCACCGAAGAAGCTTTCACCAATCATGCCACCGTTGCTGTATTCACGATCAAACACGTTGATCGCTTTGGCGAATACGCTCCAGCCCTTGCCGATGTTGTAACGGGTATCCAGGTTGACGATGGTGTAACCGCCGATCTTGGCGCCTTCACCCTGGTCCTGGTTGTTTTCGTTACCACGGGCATACTGGTCAGAGAAGGTCAGGATATTGGTACCGACCACCCATTTAGGCGTGATCGAATACTGACCGCGGAACTTCAGCTGATGACGGGGGATACCCACCATATTGTCGCCCTTGCGCACTTGAATGGAATCACCATCCGAAGAGGTATTCACTTCATTGGCAATGGTGAAGTCGCTTTCGTATGTGGCCTTGATGTAGCTGTAGCCAACATTCCAGTCAAACGCACCATAATGACCGCTCAGACCGGTGTCCAGACCAATACGACGGGTCTTGCCTACGTTATCGAAATAACCCAGGCCGGTAGAGTTAGCATAAATGAACTGAATGTCGTCGGTGTTCTGTGCACGATACACACTGGCATTCCAGCGGACATCCTGCGTCAGATTACCGCGCAAACCAGCCTCGTAGGTTTTGGCGACCACTTGCTTGAGCGGTGGGTCACCGGCCATGGCGTTTGGCAACTTACAAGGTTGGGCCGGGTTAGCACAACCAAGCTCAATGGCGGTAGGCGCGCGGCTACCTTCGTTGTACGAAGCATACGCTGTCAGATCACGTGTCGGCGTGAAGTTGATTCCCACCGCAGGATTGATACGATTAAAGCTATGGTTACCAGACAAGGACTCATCGCCATCCGGAATCAGATGGTCGGTGTTTTCAACCTTGGTATGGTTGTAGCGTGCCGAACCAGTCAGATGCCAGAACTCATTCAGCGACAGGGTATCCGTCGCGAATACGCTCCAGGTCTTGGTCTTGCCAGTCAGGTTAACAGCGGCTTCATCAGAGAACAGACCCAGGCCGGTAATCGAACGTGAACCGGTCAAGTCGCCAAATTCAGTCGATTGGGTAAAACGGGTCTTGCTGTAGTCATAGCCCATACCGACGATGAACTGGTTCTTCTTTTGCAGCCAATCCTGATTGAAAGTCAGCTGTGTAGTGAACCCGTAGCTGTCTTTCTTGGAAGTGCTACGATTCAAAGCACCAGCACATGAAGATTCTGCATCCTCGGCATCACCACCGGCCACACAGGAACCGTCACCAAATTCCGCACCTGAGCCAGTGCCAGCTGCGACCACGTCATCATTACCATCGCCGTTCAAAGTCTTGGTCTTGGCATGACGGTAGTAGGCATTACCACTCAGCATCACATCGTCGTTGAACCAATGCGCGCCATTCAGGTTGAGCATGGACATGGTGTTCTTGGTCTGGTCAGGACGGGTGAGTATGGTTTCGCGGCCCAGCGTACGCAGCATGCTGTTAGGGGTCAGGCCGTTACCGATCATGTCATTATCCGCGCCGGTGTAGCTCAGATTGATCTGGGTGGTTTCATTTTGCCAGCCCACCTTGCCGAATACCTGACGGACATCGGTAGGCGAATACTTGCGCCAGCCATCTTCAGTGAAGGAGTTGGCGGAGAAGAAGTAATCCACCGAACCATCCTTGGAAACACCACCGTATTCAGCAGAGGCGGCTTTGCGGCCCCAGGAGCCGGTGTAGGCTTCTACGGCAGCGCCAGGGTTAGTGCGGCCGCTCTTGGTCTGGATGGAAATGGCACCGCCCAGGGTATTCAAACCGAACAAGGGGTTGGAACCAGGGATCAGCGACATGCCCTGAATGGCATTCATGGGGATCAGATCCCAGCTGACAACGTCACCGAAAGGCTCATTCACACGCACGCCATCAACAAAGACGGACAGGCCTTGTGGCGTGCCCAGCAATGGCGATGCGGAATAACCACGGAAATTGATGTCCGGCTGGAAAGGATTGTTCTGCGTGTCATTGACGTTTACACCGGCCAGGTTCTGGTTCATGTAGTCGGCAATGGTCAGGCTGCCCTGATTGCGCATATCCTCGCCTTTGACGATCTGGATATTGGCTGGCACCTGCTCAATCGGCAAACCGATGGAAGGCAAAGGCGTTGTGCTGACAACGTCCAGCTTTTTGACTTTGAGGGTATCCGATTTCTGCTCTTCGGCAGATTGGGTTGCCGTTTCGGCCACCGCGAAGTGCGGAATGGCAAACAAACTGGCCACTATCACCGCTCCCGCTTTCAGGCGGAATCTGGTTGTTTGATTCATGGTCTCTCCACTAATGTCCACTGTTAAAAACGTTAGCTGCTACACAAGTTTCATGCCAGTGACTATGTGAAAGAGGTAAACCCTTAATAGTAAACATGGAAATAAAAATTAAGCGCAAATGACATGGTGGCATTCTACAACCAAATTGGCTGTATACAACCACCATGTTGGTTGTATACAGCCAATTACAACCAACATTCGAGCTCAGGTGCTGTGCAATATCTCGCGCGGAGAAAAGCGCAAAAAGCGGCGCAACACCCACCAGGAAGCCGCCGGAATCAATATCATGGCCAGGGAGATGGTCAGGAAACTAGCCTGCCAGTTGAAGCTGAAAGGAATATTCAACACCTGCTGGCTGATATAAAAAGCCAGACCATTGGCGATCAGGCTGGCGACCAGGGCGGCCATCACCCCGACCGCCAGATATTCCACCCATACACTGTGCCTGATCTGCGTGGTGGAAGCACCCAGTACGCGTAGCAGCGTTGCCTCTTTCACTCGCTCGCGGCGCGTTGCCACCAGCGCGGCATACAGCACAATGAGACCAGCCAACACGCTAAAGGCAAAAATGTATTGCAAGGCATTGGTCATCTTGTCGATGATGGCCTGCACCTGCTCCAGCACCGCCGCCACATCGATTACCGTCAGATTGGTAAATTGCTGCACCAGCCGGTTCAGCATGTTTTCCTGCGCGCGCGGCACATGCAGGCTGGTGAGGTAATTGGCAGGCATGGCATCCAGCACGCCTGGCGGCGTGAGGGCGAAGAAGTTGGCCCGCATGGTGTCCCATTCCACTTTGCGCAGGCTGCTGACCGTCAGTTCCAGCGGTTGCCCGGCCACGTCATAGCTCAGGTGATCGCCCAGCTTCACATGCAACATATCGGCAATACCCTGCTCCAGCGAAAGCAAGGGCTGTCCGGCCTGGGCCGCTGTCCACCACTCCCCGGCCAGCAAGCGATTATCGTCCTGCATATCCGCTGCCCAGGATAAATTGAATTCGCGTTCTGCCAGTCGCTTTGCCCGCTCATCCTTGTAACTGGCAATATCCAGCGGCTTGCCATTGATCGCGGTCAGGCGCGCTCTGACCATGGGGTGCAATTCGGGCGCCGGGAAGCCTTCCTGCTTTAAAAAAGCCTTGATCGCATCCAGTTGATCCGCCTGGATGTTGATGACAAAGCGGTTAGGCGCATCGGGCGGTAACGAGGATTGCCAGTTATGCAGCAAATCACCGCGTATCAGGGCCAGCAACATCAGCGCCGCCATGCCCAGGCTGAACCCCAGCACCTGCGCCATAAACAAACGCGGACGCCGCCTTATGGCAGCCAGCCCCAATTGCACGCCGCCGGATTGCTGTTGCGGCAAGGCAAGCAGCAAGCGTCTTAACAGACGGGTTAAGGCTATCACTGCGACGATCAACGCCGAAAAACCGCCTATCGCCGCCAGCGCCAGCTTGATATCGGCGGCATGCCAGGCAATCAGGCCAAAGGCCAGCACGACGCTGGGGGTGTATTGCCAAACGGCGGACCAGGTAGGCAAAGCAATATCCTGACGCAGGATATGCAAGGCCGGCACATGCCGCAAGCGCAGCAGGCTGGGCCACATCACCGCCAGCAAGGTGGCAAAGCCGACCACAAACCCCGCCAGCGCTGGCTGCCAGCTTGGCGCAGGCAAAGTCTCCACGAATAGCTTGCCCGCCAGCCATCCCAAGCCTAGCTGCCCGACAAAGCCGAGCAGGCTGCCTAGGGCACTGCCGATCACCGCCAGCATCAGCGTCTGCAACAGCAGGATTCTGGAAATCAATTTGCCGGAAGCGCCAAAGCAGCGCATCAGCGCATAGCTATCCTGGCTGCTTTGCACATACGGCATGGCCGCCAGGAACATCGCCACCATGGCCAGCACCACGCTGACCATGGCCGCCAGCCCGAGGAATTGCTGGGTTTTCTCCAGTGCGTTGCGGATTTCCGGGCGCGCCGTCGACAGATCCTGCAGCCGTTCGCCGCGCGCCAGGCGTGGCTGCGCCCACGCAGTATAGGTTTTCATGGACCCGGCATCGGCCGCCAGCAGCAATTGGTATTTCACGCGGCTGCCAACCTGGATCAGGCCTGTCGCCGGCACATCCGCTACATTCATCATCACCCGCGGCGCAAAGCTGAACATATCGCCACCGCGCGATGCCTCGCTATGCAAAATGGCACTGACCTTGAACTGGCTGTTGCCCAGCTCCAGACTATTGCCTTCGCGCACTTGCAGGCTGTTGGCAAGCCGCGGCTCTATCCACACGCTACCCGGCTCAGGAATTCCACCCGCTTCATGCGCCTCACCGCCCTGCTGCTTTATCATCAGCGAGCCGCGCAAAGGGAAGCCCGGTGCCAGCGCCTTGATTTCACTGAGCTGACTGCGCTCGCCATGCAACACCATGCTTGGGAATTCCAGGGTATGGCTAGTCTGGATATTGGTGCGCCTGGCTTCTGCGGCAAATGGCGCGGGTATCGGGTGATCCGCCACAATCACCGCATCGGCACCCAGCAGCATGGCGCCTTGCCGCGCCAGGGTGGTTTGGATGCGATCGGTAAAAAAGCCGACGGAAGTGGTCGCGGCGACGGCCATGACCAGCGCCAGCATCAGTACGCGTATCTCGCCAGCCGCCCACTGACTGCGGAGCTGGCGCCAGGCCAGGGTAAACGCCAGGCTCATGCCACACCTTCCAGCTCGACAATACGCCCTTGCTGCAGGCTCAAGACGCGGCCGCAGCGATTCGCCAGCTTGAGGTCATGCGTGACCAGTACCAGCGTGGTGCCGGATTCGGCATTCAACGCAAACAGCAGCTCAATGATGTTTTCCCCGGTAGCGGCATCCAGATTACCGGTCGGCTCATCGGCAAACAGAATGGCAGGCCGCGGGGCGAAGGCCCGGGCGATGGCTACCCGTTGCTGCTCGCCGCCAGAGAGATGGCGCGGGTAATGCGACAGGCGATGCGCCAGCCCGACCCGCTCCAGTGCCGCGATCGCTTGCGACTTTGCATCCTCGCGCCCCGCCAGTTGCAGGGGCAGCATGACATTCTCCAGCGCGGTCAGTGTGGGCAGCAGCTGAAACGACTGAAACACAAAACCCATGCAGCGGGCCCGCAAGGCAGCGCGCCCGTCTTCATCCAGCGGGGCAATATCCTGCCCCTGAATCAGCACTTTCCCTTGCGTCGGGTTGTCCAACCCGGCGAGCAAGCCCAACAAGGTGGACTTGCCGGAACCAGAACTGCCGACAATCGCAATCCGCTCACCCGCGGCAATCGCCAGATCCAGCCCGCTGAGTATCACCAGCGCGTTACCATTGCTGCTAACATGTTTATCAAGATTTACTGCTTCAACTGCCAGAGGTTTCTGCATGATTTTCCGTTTACTGATCATTACGTTGTTTTCGTGTTGCACGGCGCTGAGCGCCTGGGCCGCAGCCCCATCCGGCAATACCGCACCCGTCATCATGGTATTTGGCGACAGCTTGTCGGCCAGTTATGGCGTCCCCCGCGAGCTGGGCTGGGTCAATCTGCTGCAGCAGCGACTGCAACAACGCGGGCTGCCTCACCGCGTGGTCAATGCCAGCATCAGCGGCGAAACCACCAGCGGCGGCCTTAGCCGCATCGCCGAGGCCGTGCGCACGCATCAGCCATCGCTGGTACTGGTGGAATTGGGCGCGAATGACGGTTTGCGCGGGCTGCCGGTGGAGCAGATGCAGCAAAACCTCAACAAGATCATCGCCACTAACGAAGCGGCCAAAGCCAGGACCATACTCATCGGCATGATGATTCCCCCCAACTATGGCCCCCGTTACACACAATCGTTCAATGCCAGCTTTCGCGAGCTGGCCGAGGCGCACAAGTTGCCGCTGGTGCCTTTTCTGCTGGAAGGGGTCGCCGGCAATGCCAGCCTGAATCAGGACGATGGCCTGCACCCGCGCGCAGAAGCCCAAGAACGACTGCTGGATAATGTCTGGAAAGTACTGGCACCTGCACTGAAAATCGCACCCTGATTCGCCGCGCTCGCCTTAATCCGCCGCCTTAGCCCTAATTTTCCATATTCAAGGTGGTGCTGCTCCAGCGTATCTGCAGGCCATCTTCCTCCGCGTGAGCCTGCCATGCGCTCGCCGTGCCTATTCCCGGTACACAAACCAGTTCATCGCCACAGAAAACCAGCGGCAGCTGCACACGCTGCCAGGGTGGCATCGCGGCTTCCTGCAGGCAATGCTTGAGGGAGCGACCTGGGCGGTGTGCATGCGGCTTGAAATGCTCGCCGCCTTGCCGGTGACGTATGTGCAAGACCTTGCCGGCGAGGCGGCTCAGCGCCAGGCCACGACCTTGCGCTGGCTCAAAGTAAAGCTGGCTGCCATCTGGCAGCGTTATCACAGACTGTTGATCCCAAACCATATCCAGAGGCGCTGCGCCAGGCTCCGCCACCATATAGGCGTAACCGCGATAGCGTCGCAGCCACAGCCGCTGGGCGCTATCCAGCAACAAGGCCAGACTGGCATCTTCTGCGGCTGTCAGCAATTGCCGCAGCATTTCCTGCAGATATTCGCGCGGCGGCAGGTAACGTAAACGGGACGATAGCCACCAGCGCAGCAGATTGCGGGCACGCACCTCGCCCAGGGCCTGCAAGCTGGCGATGCTTAAGCCATCGCCGTGCAAGGCACCGGCGGCATCCTGTGCGGCAAGTGCCATCTGCAAGCTCTCGGCCTCGGCGGCCTGTACGGCACTGCGGGCCAGGGCCTTGGTGGCACCAGGAAAGCGCTGCGCCAGCAGGGGTAAAACTTGCTGACGGAAAAAATTGCGGTCGTAATGGGTGTCGAGATTGCTTTCGTCTTCTACCCATGTCAGGTGATGCGCAGCGGCATACTCGGCCAATTGCGCGCGCGGAATATCCAGCAAGGGCCGCAATACGCGCTGGCGAGCATCATGCGTCGCCATGGCCGCCAGGCCACGCATGCCCGCGCCGCGCAGCAATTGCAGCATGACGGTTTCCGCCTGGTCATCCTGATGATGCGCCAGCACCACATAATCGGCCTGGGCCGCATGCAAAGCCTGATAGCGCAGGTGGCGCGCCGCTGCTTCCAGGCCCTGTCCGCTATCGCGCGGCACCTCTACGCGCACAACGTTCAGGGGAATACCGTAGACAGCGCATATTTGCTGGCAATGTTGCGCCCATTGATCGGCATGCGGACTTAAGCCGTGGTGCACATGCATGGCGGAAAGCCGGATGCCGGCGTTATCGCACGACGCCGCCAGCAGATGCAGCAGGACGCAGGAATCCAGTCCGCCACTCAGGGCGACCAGCAGATGCCCTTCAATGTGGTGGTGACTAATGAAATGCAGCAGATGTTGCTGCAAGCGGGAGGGAGCCATCGCCCCGGCAGAAGCCGGGGCGGCAGGAGACGACATCGACGGGGATGACGACTTGTCTATTTGAGATTAACTTCCTTGAATTCGCCGTAGCTCATCAAGCGCTCATAGCGGATGGTCAGCAACTGATCCACCGGCACCGCCTGCAAGCGCAACAGCTCTTCGGCAATGGCACGGCGCAGATTCTGCATCATGACTTCAGGATTTCGGTGCGCACCGCCCATGGGTTCGCTGACGATACGATCCACAAGACCTGCAGTCTTGAGGCGGGTAGCGGTAATGCCCAGGGTTTCGGCAGCCACCGAGGCCTTGTCGGCGCTCTTCCAAAGAATGGAAGCGCAGCCTTCAGGCGAGATGACGGAATAAGTGGAATATTGCAGCATCATGAGATGATCGACCACGCCCAGCGCCAGCGCACCGCCGGAGCCACCTTCGCCGATGATCACGCCGATGATCGGCGTCTTCAATTCAGCCATGACAAAAAGATTACGCGCAATGGCTTCCGACTGGCCGCGCTCTTCCGCACCAATACCGGGATAAGCACCCGGGGTATCGATCAGGGTAATGATGGGCAGGCTGAACTTCTCCGCCAGGCGATACAGGCGCAACGCCTTGCGATAGCCCTCAGGGCGTGGCATGCCAAAGTTGCGGTACTGCCGCTCTTTTACATCGCGGCCTTTCTGATGGCCAATCACGACGACGGGATGGCCTTCAAAGCGTGCCAGGCCACCGACAATCGCCGGGTCATCGGCAAAGGCGCGGTCGCCATGCAATTCTTCAAAATCGGTAAACATGCCCTGAATGTAATCCAGGGTATAGGGGCGCTGCGGATGGCGCGCCACCTGGGAAATCTGCCAGGCGTTGAGCTTGCTGTAGATTTCCTTGGTCAGGCTCTGGTTTTTTTGCTGCAAGCGGTCAATTTCTTCCGAAATATCCAGCGCAGAGTCGTCCTGAACATAACGCAGCTCTTCAATCTTGCCTTCGAGCTCGGCAATCGGCTGCTCAAATTCCAGGAAACTCGTTTTCATATCTTTGGCCATGCAAACTCTACCGTTTTCTAAACTGGTTTAATTATAAAGGATTTTAACATTATCTTCGCTTAACCAGCCCTTAAGATTGCTTAACAGCTCGTCATGCAACTCCACCCGCCATTGCTCGCCCAGCATCAGCTCCACACGCGCACTGCCGTTGTGATATTCGATTTTCACCGCGCAATGGCGACGGTCTTCTTCACCGCCCTGGCGGCAATAAGGCGCCAGAATCTCGCGCAGACGGCCGGCATCCGCCTGACCATTGCATGAAATCTTGAGCAGGCTGGCATTGGCACTGCGCGCCGCGGCCAGATCGTAGACCTTGCGCGCATTGACGCGCAAGCCACCGGAAAAGTCATCATTGCTGACGCGGCCTTCCACAATCACCAGCGCATCTTCCTTTAGCAGATGCTGGCTCTGGTTCAGCAGCTCATTGCCCACCACGATTTCAATGCGCGATGTCGCATCATCCAGCGTCACAATCGCCATCTTGCCGCGCTGCGTCATACGGATGCGTATGCCCATCACCACACCTGCCAGCAGTTGTGGCTGATCCTGCGGCTTAAGGTTGCCCAGCGTCGTACGCACAAAGGTCGCCAGCTCACGCTTGTAACCTTCATAGGGATGCCCGCTGAAATAAAAACCTAGCGCTGATTTTTCCTGCTGCAGCTTTTCCTGCTCGCTCCAGGCATTCACCTTGGGCAAGGTATGCGCCACGCTGTCGGACATTTCGCCAAACAGGCTATCCTGGCCACTGGCCGCCCCGCTCTGCTCGGCAGCACTGATGGCCAGGCTGACACCCGCCAGTAAGGCCGCCCGATTTGGCTCCAGCTTGTCAAATGCACCGGCGCGTATCAGCGATTCAATCACGCGGCGGTTGACCTTGCGCAGGTCAAGACGGCGGCAGAAGTCGAACAGATCCTTGAAAGGCCCTTCGGCTTCACGTGCAGCGAGAATCACCTCAATCGCCGCCCAGCCAGTGCCCTTCACCGCGCCTAGGCCGTAAAGCACCTGCTTGTCGCTGATCGGCTTGAATCGGAATTCACTCTGGTTGATATCCGGCGCCAGCACTTCCACGCCGTTGGCCGCGCAATCATCGTAAAAGATATGCACGCTGTCGGTATTGTTCATGTCGGCCGACATGGTGGCGGCAAGAAACGCAGCCGGATAATGCGCCTTGAGGTAAGCCGTGTGATAAGCCACCAGGGCGTAAGCGGCCGCGTGCGACTTGTTGAAGCCGTAGCTGGCGAATTTTTCCATCAGGTCAAACAGTTCGGCAGCCTGTTTTTCCGGAGTGCCGTTCTTGACCGCGCCTTCGACGAAAACGGCACGCTGGGCGTCCATTTCCTCTTTTTTCTTCTTGCCCATGGCGCGGCGCAGCAAGTCGGCGCCGCCGAGGCTGTAGCCCGCCACCACCTGGGCAATCTGCATCACCTGCTCCTGATACACCATGATGCCGTAGGTTTCTTTCAGGATAGGCTCGGTGGCCGGATGCGGATATTCCACGCGCTGCTGGCCGTGCTTGCGGCGGCAGAAATCGGGAATCAGGTCCATCGGGCCCGGACGATACAGCGCCACCAGGGCAATAATGTCCTCAAAGCAGTCCGGCTTGGCCTGCTTCAGCATGTCCTTCATGCCGCGCGATTCCAGCTGGAACACTGCCGTGGTATTGGCAGATTTCAAGAGCTGGTAAGTCGGCTTGTCGTTGATCGGCAAGGTCTCGAAATCGAGCGGCGGCAGCTCTTTGAGCGCGCGTTGGGCATTGGAATTCTCCAGCGCCATCGCCAGGATAGTCAGCGTGCGCAAGCCCAGAAAGTCGAACTTCACCAGCCCGACCGCTTCAACGTCGTCCTTGTCGTACTGGCTGACCAGGCTCTCGCCATTTTGCTGGCAATATACCGGCGAAAAATCCGAAATCTTGCCGGGCGAGATCAGCACACCACCGGCGTGCATGCCGATATTACGGGTCAGGCCTTCCAGTCGCA
The DNA here is from genome assembly GCA_035565335.1 of Methylovorus sp. Lineage (GTDB taxonomy): Bacteria > Pseudomonadota > Gammaproteobacteria > Burkholderiales > Methylophilaceae > Methylovorus. The sequence goes on along the minus strand of DATMSO010000050.1, from coordinate 4,009 downwards.
GCGCCAGCTCCAGCAGCTCGTTGACTTCTTCTTCCTGCTCGCGCCGCTCCTTGAGTTGCGGCTCTTTTTCCAGCGCATCCGACAGGGTAATGCCCAGCTCGTTGGGGATCAGCTTGGCAATGCCATCGACAAAGTTGAATGGCAGATCCAGCACCCGGCCCACATCGCGGATCACGGCCTTGGCAGCCATGGTACCGAAGGTGGCAATTTGCGATACCGATGCCAGGCCGTATTTATGCTTCACGTAATCAATAACGCGATCGCGGCCTTCCTGACAGAAGTCGATATCGAAGTCGGGCATGGAGACCCGTTCCGGATTCAGGAAACGCTCAAACAGCAAGGCGTATTGCAGCGGATCAAGATCGGTAATCCCCAGACTGTAGGCGACCACCGAACCGGCACCGGAACCCCGGCCCGGCCCTACCGGCACGCCATTGTTCTTAGCCCAGTTGATAAAGTCGGCCACGATCAGGAAATATCCTGGGAACCCCATCTGGATGATGATGTTGGTTTCGAATTCCAGCCGGGTGAGATACACCGGGCGCTTGGCATCGCGTACCGCCTCATCCGGATACAGCACCTGCAGGCGGTTTTCCAGACCCAGCTTGGCCTGTTGCACCAGATATTCATCCAGACTCTCGCCGTTGGGCGTGGGGAATTGCGGCAGATAGTTTTTGCCTAGCGTCAGCGTGAGGTTACAGCGCTTGGCGATTTCCACGCTATTGGCCAGTGCCTGCGGCACATCGGCAAACAGCGCGGCCATCTCGGCCTGGGTTTTGAAGAATTGTTCCGGCGTGAAATGCTTGGGACGGCGGTTATCCGCCAGTACATAACCTTCGGCGATACAGACACGCGCTTCGTGGGCCTTGAAGTCATCGGCCTGCATGAATTGCACCGGATGGGTGGCCACCACCGGCAGATCGAGCTGACCTGCCAGCGACAGGGCACGGCCAATATAAAACTCCTGCTGGGCATGGCCTGCGCGTTGCAGCTCGATATAAAAACGATTGGGGAACAGATCCGCCCATTGTTGGGCCAGGGCCAGTGCAGCTTGCTGATTACCCTGCAGAATAGCTTGGCCGACATCGCCTGACATGGCCCCAGAAAGCATGATCAGGCCTTCACTGCCTGCCTCCACCAGCCATTGGCGCTTGATTTCGGCGCGGCCGCGATGCTGGTTTTCCAGATAGGCACGGCTCAGCAGCTCACATAATTTGAGGTAGCCCGCATGAGTCTGGCATAGCAGCAAGAGACGGTAAGGCTGATCGCGGTTGGTTTCATTTTCCAGCCACAGATCGCAGCCCAGCACAGGCTTGAGACCTTTGCCACGCGCGGATTTGTAAAACTTGACGGCACCAAACAGATTGCTGAGGTCGGTCAGCGCCAGAGCCGGCATATTATCTGCTGTGGCCGCCTTGACGTAGTCGCCAATGCGCACCGTGCCATCCACCACGGAGTATTCACTATGGCAACGCAGGTGTATGAAAGTGGGTTGTGACATGGGCTCAATTTTACCCGATTCGGAACGGATTTTCCGTCTTGCCCATGCACAAAAAGAAAGAGATCGGACTTGACTTTAGCCGCGTCCAGCGCTGGTCAGGCATAGGCAGCCGCTTAGGGCGGGTTGTCGGCAGGGTGAGATAACAGAAGACCAGCATACCCAGACGGTGCGGGCAGGCCTGCCCGCACTTGACCACGTAACTGGCTAAGGAGCGGTCAGCAGCGCTTTCACTTGCGCCAGCAGCTCGTCATCCTGCACCGGTTTGCCGAGATAGGCATTCACGCCCAGGTCGCGTGCCAGACTGCGGTGTTTTTCTGCGGTACGCGAGCTGATGATCAATAGCGGAATCGCGGCAGTCCGGCTATCGCCGCGGATATTGCGCACCAGCTCAAAGCCATCCATGCGCGGCATTTCAATGTCGCTCAGAATCAGGTCAGGCAGGCTGTCCTGCAAGAGCTGCAGCGCATCCATGCCATCCTTGGCAACCACCACGCGATAGCCTTCGCGCTCCAGCAAGCGGCTCAGCACCTTGCGCATGGTGAGCGAATCGTCCACCACCATGATTTCCGGCGCCCTTGGTGGCGCGGCATCGACATTCACCACCTGCACGCTGCCCACCGCCAGCGCCTCGCGGTTGGCCAGCTGCACCGGGTTGATGATGAGCACAATATTGCCGTCGCCCATCACGCTGGCACCCGCCATGCCTGGCACCCGCGCCAGTTGTGGCCCGATAGGCTTCATCACCACTTCGGCATTGCCGATCACTTCGTCCACATGCAGGGCGATATGGTAACTGCCACTACGCAACAAAATCACCGGGGTATAGCGCTGGTCTTGCGGCTGGGTCGCGTTATCGCCAATCAGTTGCGCGAGGTAATACAAGCCGTAAGATTGCTCGGCCCATGAGAGTTGCGCCTGGGCTTTCGCTTGCGCCAGGGCGTCCGGCTTCAGCTTTTGCACCTGTTCCACCATCACCGCAGGCAAGGCAAACACATGCTGCCCGGCGCGCACCATCACCACCTGAGCCACCGACAGGGTGACCGGCAGGTAAATGCTGAAGGTCGCGCCCTGGCCGGCCTGGTTGGCGATATCAATGCGCCCGCCCAGCCCGGTAATATCGCTACGTACCGAATCCAGCCCTACGCCTCGGCCGGCAATCTGCGTGACGTTATCCGCCGTCGAGAATCCGGGCTCGAAAATCACGGCCAGCAAGGTCGCATCGCTCATTTTCTGGTCAGCCACCAGCAAACCACGCTCTATGGCTTTCTGCCGTACTTGGGCCAGTGGTATGCCTGCGCCATCATCGCTCACGGTCAACGTGATTTCATCGTTTTCACTCTTGACGTGCAGCCGTATGGTGCCGGTCTCCGGCTTGCCGGTTGCCCGGCGCTCCGCTACCGACTCCAGGCCATGTGCCACCGCATTACGCAGCAAATGCTCCAGCGGCGCGCCTATCTTGTCCAGCACGGTGCGGTCGATCTGCACGGTTTCGCCTTCGATCTGCAGTTCGGCCGGTTTGCCCAGCGTGCGCGCCGTCTGCCGCACGATGCGTTGCAGCCGCTCACTGATCATGGAGAACGGCACCATGCGCACATCCATCAGGCCATATTGCAGCTCGCGGTTCATGCGCGCCTGCTGCTGCAGAGCCGATTCGGTCTCGCCCAGATTGCCGAGCAGGCCGTGCTGTATGGTGGAAACGTCGTTCACGCTTTCCGCCATCATGCGTGTCAGCTCCTGCAGACGGGTAAAGCGGTCAAACTCCAACGGGTCAAAGGTTTCGCTGGTTTCCTGCAGGTGCGCCATGCGCGACTGCATCTGGCTTTCCGCCTCGATTTCCATTTCGCGCAGCTGATTGCGCAAGCGCGTCACACTCTCGGTCAAGTCCTGCGAGTATTGCTTGAATGCCAGCATCTCACGCTCCATGCGCGAGCGGGCAATACTGATTTCCCCGGCCTCATTGATCAGCCTGTCCAGCACGTCGCCACGCAAGCGCAGGTATTGCGCCTGACGCTCGGCGGGCATGCCGCTGGGCGCCGCCGGCGCATCGGTAGCTACCGGGCCCTGTTCAGAGGCTTCCAGCAGGCTGCCAATCTGATCCAGATCATTGAACAAATGCTCGAAATCCAGCGGCTGCCCATCCTGCTTGCGAGCACGCACGATGGTGTCTTCCATATCGTGCACCACATCGGCCAACGCCATCTGGCCCGCCATGCGCGCGCTTCCCTTCAGGGTATGCAGCGCCCGCTGCAATTCCTCGGGATGCTCATTCTCTTCCGGCGCATGTCGCCATGCCCTCAGCTCGGAACCAATGCGCGGCACCAGCTCATGCGCTTCGATCATGAAGATGCCATGCAACTCGCTTTCGATGGACAGCTCTGGCTCTGGCTCTGGCTCTGGCTCTGGCTCTGGCTCTGGCTCTGGCTCTGGCTCTGGCTCTGGCTCTGGCTCTGGCTCTGGCTCTGGCTCTGGCTCTGGCTCTGGCTCTGGCTCTGGCTCTGGCTCTGGCTC
>DATMSO010000049.1:0-40892 GCA_035565335.1 Methylovorus sp. | reverse complement strand
GTTTCCTGGCGCTGCTGCCATACACCGATAAGCACTAAGGGGATACGTCATGCAAGTTATTCTGTTGGAAAAAGTCGTTAACCTGGGTAACCTCGGTGACATCGTTAAGGTAAAAGACGGTTACGGCCGTAACTTCCTGATCCCACAAGGCAAGGCAAAGCGCGCTACTGAAGCCAACAAGGCTGAATTCGCTGCCCGCCGTGCTGAGCTGGAAAAGCAACAGGCTGAATTGCTGGTTGCTGCCCAGAAGCGTGCTGAAGCGCTGGTTGAGTACGTATTGGCTGTTAGCCAGAAAGCTGGCGTTGATGGCCGTCTGTTCGGTTCTGTTACCAATGGTGACATCGCTGAAGCACTGACTGCCAAGGGCGTGCAAGTGGCCAAGGCTGAAGTACGTATGCCTAACGGTCCTCTGAAGACCATTGGCGATCACTCTGTCAGCATTGCGCTGCACCACGATGTGGTTGTTGATATCACTGTATCCGTGACTGGCGAAGCTTAATTCCCGGTTTCGTGATCGTGTAAAAAAGGCTGCCTTCGGGTGGCCTTTTTTTATGGCCATTTTCATGGTTGATCAAACTGATTCGGGTAAACTTGCCCGCTTACGGTCTTTATCTCACGAGTGTTTGCATGACAAAGAAGCCTTCCCTCTGGACTGAACTGTTACAACCGGATGAACTGCACGTGGGCGCGAGTGAAAGTCCGGTGTTTTCCAGTCTGGTGGGTAGTGTAGACCGCGCATCTACCGTGGTATTTCCTGATGTCAAAAGCATGCGTGAGCGCGACTGGCGCAGCAAAACTCAGTACAGCTACGGATTGCTGGGCACCCCCACGACGCGGCGCCTGGAGCGCAAGCTTGCCCTGATCGATGGGGTGAAGCACGCGCTGTTACTGCCTTCCGGTCTGTCGGCTGTCAGCCTTGTTTTCCTCGCGTTGCTTAAAAGTGGCGAGCGTGTGCTGTTGCCGCGCAATGCCTATCAGCCGGGTACCGACCTGGCGCGTATGCTGTCCAGCCGTTTTGGTATTGAAGTCGACTTTTACGACCCCTTGCAGCCCGAGGCGGTGCCTTTTACCGCCAATACTCGATTGCTCTGGGTGGAAACGCCGGGTTCCGTCACCATGGAGGTCGCAGACCTCAAGCAGCTGGCGGAGCTTGCGCATGCGCGCGGAGTGCTGGTGGCCGCCGATGCCACCTGGTCTGCCGGAATTGCCCAGAACGTGTTTGCGCTGGGGGCTGATATTGGCATGCAGGCGTTGACCAAATACCAGTCCGGCGGCAGTGATGTGATGATGGGCAGCGTCAGTACCGATGACGATGCCTTGTATGAGCGCTTGCTGGAAACGCATATGCAGCTTGGGTTGGGCGTCAGCCCGGAAGATTGCCAGCTGGTTTTGCGCAGCTTGCCGCATTACCGCCTGCGGTATCAGTCGCAGGATATGGCGGCGCGCAAGCTGGCCACCTGGCTGGCATCGCAACCCGGCATCGAGCGCGTATTGCATCCGGCGTTGCCAAGTTGCCCGGGCCATGCCATCTGGCAGCGCGATTTCACCGGCGCCGCCAGTCTGTTTTCGGTGTTGTTCGAGCCGCATATTCCCCAGGCCAGCATAGATCGTTTTGTTGAGGCGCTGACGCTATTTCATATCGGCTACAGCTGGGGTGGGGCGGTCAGCCTGGCGATCCCGTATGACGTGCGAGACCGCTACCCGCAGAGTGGGGGGCTGGTACGTTTTTATGTGGGCCTGGAGGATATTGACGACCTGATGGCCGATGTAGAACAGGCATTGGCACTGACCATGAATCAGCACGCTATTAATCTAAAAACATAGGCGTGATTTTCACGCGTTGCGCTGGCCGCGCTTGTTATAATGCGGCATGGCTGACGATATTCTTGAATCCCTGAAACTTCCCCCGCATTCGGTTGAAGCCGAGCAATCCGTCCTGGGCGGCTTGCTGCTCGAAAACGAGGCGATAGACCGCATTGCCGACCTGCTTGGCCCCGCCGATTTCTATCGCCACGATCACCGGCTCATTTTTGAGCACATCGCCCGTCTGATCGAGCGTAACAGACCGGCAGATATCGTGACCGTGGCCGAGTCGCTGGAAAACTCTGCCGAGCTTTCCGGAGTTGGCGGCATTGCCTATCTGGGCGCGCTGGCCCAGAACACGCCCACTGCTGCAAACATCCGCCGCTATGCCGAAATCGTGCATGAGCGTGCCGTCATGCGCAAGCTGGTGGAAGTGGGCTCTGGCATTGCCGAGAGTGCATATAACCCGCAAGGGCGCGATGCCCAGCAACTGCTGGATGAAGCCGAAGCCAAGATATTCCAGATAGCCGAAGGCGGGCGTAAAACCTCGCAGGGTTTTCTGGACATGAAAACCATACTGCCCAAAGTGGCTGACCGCATTGATTACCTCTACCAGCGCGAAAATCAGGGGGGCGTCACTGGCGTTCCCACAGGCTTTAGCGATCTGGACGAACGTACTTCCGGCTTCCAGCCTGGTGACCTGATTATTGTGGCGGGTCGCCCATCCATGGGTAAAACCGCTTTTTCATTGAATATTGCCGAAAATGTGGCGCTGGAAACCCGACTGCCGGTGGCCGTATTCTCCATGGAAATGGCGGCCACACAGCTTGCTGCCCGTATGATTGGTTCGGTAGGGCGCCTGGATCAGCATCGCATGCGTAACGGTAACCTGGAAGATGAAGACTGGGTCCGCCTGACTACGGCTTTGGGCAAGTTGAATGATGCCCCCGTATTTATTGACGAAGGTGCGGGCTTGAGCTCCTTCGAGGTGCGGGCGCGTGCACGGCGTCTGCATCGCCAGACCGGCAAGCTGGGCCTGATTGTGGTTGACTATTTGCAGCTGATGACAGGCGCGGCAGGCCGCCAGAGCGAAAACCGGGCGACGGAAATTTCGGAAATCTCTCGCTCACTCAAGGCCTTGGCCAAAGAGCTGGATGTGCCGGTGGTGGCTTTGTCACAACTTAACCGCGGCCTGGAGCAGCGCACGGACAAACGCCCCGTGATGTCTGACTTGCGTGAATCCGGCGCTATTGAGCAGGATGCCGACTTGATTCTGTTCATCTATCGCGATGAGGTCTATAACCCGGACTCGCAAGACAAGGGCACCGCAGAAATCATTATCGCCAAGCAGCGTAACGGTCCGATTGGCCGCGTGCGCCTTACCTTCATGGGCCAATTCACGCGATTCGAAAATCACGTCTCTGGAAGCTCATTCCAGGACGAATACTGATTTCGCCCGTTCCCATGCGTCCGATTACCGCCACTATTCATCTTGCTGCCTTGCAGCATAATCTGCGTCGCGTTCGTGACTATGCGCCTCATGCGCGTGCGATGGCCGTGGTCAAGGCCAATGGCTATGGGCATGGTCTGGTGAATGTTGCACGCGGCTTGAAGGAGGCTGACGGTTTTGCCGTCTTGCGCCTACAGGAGGCGCTAGAACTGCGTGCGGCAGGCTATCAGCAAACATTGCTGCTGCTGGAGGGTGTATTTGAGCCCACGGAGCTGAATGCTGCTGCAGAGGCCGGGGTTTCTATCGTCGTGCATGCGGATCACCAGATTGTCATGCTGGAGCAGGCCCGTCTGCCTGTGCCCATCGCTGTCTTTGTCAAAATGAATACCGGCATGAACCGTCTGGGGTTTATGCCGCAGGCTTACGCGTCTGCCGTGGCAAGGCTGGCGGCCTGCGCGCAGGTCGGCAGCATTACCTTGATGACGCACTTTGCCACCGCCGATGAGGCGCCTGGCATCGCGACTGCCTTGCAGCGGTTTGAGGCGGGCGCCCAAGGGCTGGATTACCCGAAATCGTTGGCCAACTCGGCCGCCATTCTGCGCCATCCTCAAAGTCATGCGGACTGGGTGCGCCCGGGCATTATGCTGTATGGCGCAACGCCGGTGCAATCCGTCGCGGCGGCAAACTATGGCCTGCAAGCGGTGATGCAACTGCAATCGGAGCTGATTGCCGTGCAGACATTGCCTGCCGGCGAAACCTTGGGCTATGGCGCCACCTTCGTTGCCGAGCGCGAAACCCGGGTAGGCGTGGTTGCTTGCGGCTATGCCGATGGCTATCCGCGTCATGCACCCAGCGGTACACCCATTGCCGTGGCGGGACAGCTCAGCAAGACACTGGGTCGCGTTTCCATGGATATGCTGTTTATCGATATCACGGATATTCCTGCCGCTGGCATTGGCAGCCCGGTCGAGCTCTGGGGCGCCACGGTGCCGGTGGATGCCGTCGCCGAAGCCTGCGGCACGGTAGGTTACGAGCTTCTGTGTGCGGTGACGCCGCGGGTAAATTTCAAGGTGGTGCATGGCTAAAGCAAAAACCGTTTATACCTGTACCGAGTGCGGTGCATCTTCGCCCAAATGGCAGGGGCAATGCCCGAGCTGCATGGCTTGGAATACGCTGGTGGAGAGCATTGCAGAAGCGCCTGCTGCGAACCGGTATGCCGCATTGGCCCAGACCGCAGGCTTGCAGAAGCTGGCAGAAGTCGAGGCAGCCGAGGTGCCACGCCAGCCTTCCGGCATTGGTGAGTTTGATCGTGTGCTGGGCGGCGGCCTGGTGGCAGGCGGCGTGGTGCTCATTGGCGGCGACCCCGGCATAGGCAAGTCTACGTTGTTGCTGCAGACCCTGTGCCATGTTGGCCATCTGCGCAAAGCTATTTACGTCAGCGGCGAAGAGTCTGCGCAGCAGATTGCCATGCGTGCGCGTCGCCTGGGTCTGGATGCCGGACCGATTGATCTTCTGGCTGAAATTCAGCTGGAAAAGATACTGGCGACCCTGCAGACGCACAAGCCGGATATTGCCGTTATTGACTCTATCCAGACCATTTACTCGGAAGCCTTGCAGTCGGCCCCCGGCTCGGTGGCCCAGGTACGCGAATGTTCCGCGCAGCTAACGCGTGTCGCCAAGCAATTGGGCATCACGGTGATTCTGGTGGGTCATGTCACCAAGGAAGGTTCGCTGGCCGGTCCGCGCGTGCTTGAGCATATCGTCGATACCGTGCTGTATTTCGAGGGCGATCCCAATTCCAGCTTCCGCCTGATACGCGCATTTAAAAACCGCTTTGGCGCAGTGAATGAGCTGGGCGTATTTGCCATGACTGAGAAGGGCTTGCGTGAAGTTAGCAATCCATCGGCGCTGTTTCTTTCGCATCATGCCGAGCAAGTGGCGGGCTCCTGCATCACTGTGACGCAGGAGGGTTCGCGGCCGCTGCTGGTTGAGATACAGGCGCTGGTCGATGAAGCGCACGCGCCCAATCCCAAACGGCTTTGCGTGGGCCTGGAGCAGAATCGTCTGGCGATGCTGCTGGCGGTATTGCATCGCCATGCGGGGGTCGCCTGTTTTGATCAGGATGTCTTTATCAATGCGGTCGGCGGGGTGCGCATCAGCGAGCCGGCGGTCGATCTTGCTGTATTGTTGGCAATTGTTTCTTCATTAAAAAACAAGCCACTGCATAACAAACTTATTGTATTCGGTGAGGTAGGGTTGGCTGGAGAAGTGCGGCCTGTGCAGCGTGGGCAGGAGCGCCTGAAGGAAGCTGCCAAGCTGGGCTTTACCCATGCCATCGTACCCAAGGCGAATGCACCCAAGCAAGCAATAGCGGATCTGACGGTCATTGCCGTTGAACGCCTGGATCAGGCCTTGCAGAAAATAAAAGAAATCTGATGAAGTAATCAATGTAACTCTATGAAAAATATTATTTTTGATCTTGATGGCACATTGATCGACTCGTCCAGCAGCATACTGGGTAGTTTTGCTGAAGCTTTCCGCCAGCACGGCATCACGCCGGCCCGGGCGCTGACGCCGGAATTAATAGGCCCGCCGCTGATGCAGACGCTGTCGCTGATTGCCGGGCATGATGACGCCGATACTCTGGCGGCGCTGGCTCAGGCGTTCAAGCAGCATTACGACAGCGAAGGTTATAAGCTGACGACGGTATTCCCGGATATTGAAGCCATGCTGGCCGCACTGGCGCGTGATCATAGCCTTTACATTGGCACCAACAAGCGTATTTACCCCACACGTCGTATTTTGCAACACCTGGGCTGGCAATCTTATTTCAAGGAAGTATATGCGCTGGATTATTTCCATCCTGCCTTACCAAATAAGGCGGCCATGGTGGGAAATATAGTCGCGGCCCACAGAATGGATAAAAGTGAGACCATTTATATTGGGGACCGTCTGGAAGACGGTATGGCGGCAGAAGCCAGTCAGCTGGCCTTCGCCATGGTGACCTGGGGGTATCTGGACCCGGCAGCGGGCGATTTGCAGCCGCACTGGTTACGGTTTGATCGGCCGCAAGCCCTGGCAGAAGCGATCGCCCCGCAATAATCATCAGATCGTAAGTTTAGGCTGCTACTCCTTTGTCTGGCGAGATTTCCTGGCCTCCAGCGCCTCCATCTGCCTGTCATGCCATCTTGAAAGCCCCCATAAGGACAGAATAGACCCGATCAGCGCGCACAGCATATCTGATTGCGTGTCCCACACATCGCCCTGGGTTCCGAGAAACTCATCGGCACCTTGGCCCATGGCCACGGCAGCGCCCCATTCAATCAACTCATAAGTCGCGCTGATAGCAAGTGCAATGCTGATACACAGAAACGCCGTCATGCGCCGGCTGCTAAGGTAATGCTTGCGCAGCAGGATTTCGCGCGCGATCAATGCTGGGACAAAGCCTTGCATCAGATGCCCCAGTTTATCGTAAGGGTTGCGCGCCAGGGCAAACCAATCCTGCACGTAAAAACCGACGGGCACGCGGGCGTAGGTATACGCGCCGCCGACGATGAGCACCAGGGCATGCAGGCCGATCAGTACATACAGCATGTCAGTCAGCCGGAAGGCGCGATACGTTTTTATCAGCAAGGGCAGGGCGATCATCACCGGCAGGGTTTCCATCAGCCAGGTGGCGCGATCATATGGAGCAATGCCGGAGATCACCAGGCAGTGCAGGACGATAAGGGCAACGGCAAGAGGAAGCTGGCGGGATGGCATATGCAGGATTTCGGAATCTGGATGTCGCATGATAGCCAGCCGGAACTGGCGAAGCAATGCTGCGCGCCAGGCTCAAGCATGGGCTACCCAGTACCGGCGGCTTGCGGTATATTGCCCATAAGGCCGCTGAAAAGCGGCTTTGCTCAAGCTGGCCTTTTCATTTTGAATCACTTAATGGGAGCGCAATGCCATCGCTTTACAAAAATCGTGACGAACGCGTGCAGGATGTGATGCTGGCGTATTTGAATGTCGAGGAATCCAAACGGTTTTCATTGACGCATGGCAATCGCTACCTGCCATTCACTGATCTGGAAAAAGAAATGATGCTGGAGGATAAAGCCTGGGCCATGGCACGGCTGGTGATCGACAAGATCATGCGCTTGCCGCCGCCGATCAAGGCTAGCGATTATCCCGCACCCAGCCTCTAGGCGTATTGTGGTCGCCGCACAGGCGATCTACGCGGTTTGCGCCTGTACGATCTGCCCGCTGACACCCGCGCTGTCTTTCCCCATCAAATAGAGATATACCGGCATCAGGCTTTCGGCTGTCGGCAAGCTGTCATGCACTTCGCCGGGATGACTTTTCTTGCGTTGTGGCGATTGCACCGGGCCGGGTATCACCGCATTCAAGCGAACATTCGGCGTGTTTTCCAGCTCAATAGCCCAGGTTTTCACCAGATGCTCCACGGCTTGTTTGCTGATGCCATGGCTGCCCCAATATGCGCCGGCCTGATGACCGGCGCTAGAGGAAGTGAAAATCACCGCGCTATCTTGGCTACGTTTCAACAAAGGCAGGCATGCCTTGGTCAGGGCAAACGGTGCTGTCACATTCACCTTGAACATGCTTTCAAACTGCTCCATGGTCTGGATTTCCAGCGGACTCAGGTTATCGTAATGCGCGGCATTATGCAGAATGCCATCTAGCCGCCCCAGCTGCTGGTAGATGCCTTCGGCCATGGCCTGATAAGACGGCTCATCGGTCTTGCTCAAATCCAGCGGAAAAATCACCGCCTGCGGATAGCCCGCCGCCTCGATGGCATCGTAAACCGCTTCCAGTTTTTTCAGCGTGCGGCCGCACAGGATAACCGTGGCGCCATGGCGGGCAAAGGCTAGCGCAGCCTCCCGGCCTATGCCCTGGCCTGCACCAGTGACGAGAATAACGCGTTCATTTAACAGTTGCGCAGGGGCTTGGTAGTTATGCATGAAACTTCAATCTAGATAGAGATGGTGTTGGCGTTTTGAATAATGATGGCACCCTGGCTAGGCAGCATCCATTCGATGATGAGCGTGAAAATGGCAATGAAGATGCTGGCAAAAAATGCCGTCCAGAAACCGGAAAGCTGAAAGCCTTTGACCAGCTTGGCCACCAACATGATCATCAGTGCATTGATCACCAGCACGAAGAAGCCCAGCGTCACCAAGGTAATTGGCAGGGTCAGGAAAAACAGCACAGGGCGGATGACGGCATTGGCAAACCCCAGCACCAGCGCTGATACCAGCAGGGAGGGCACGCCGCTGAATTTGATGCCATTGAACAGATAGCTTGCCACCCACAGCGACAAGCTCATGATGGCCCAGTGAAGGAGGAAGTTCGAGAGATCAGCGTTCATCGATGGCTTTCTGTGTGTGGTGAGAGGGATTCAGCGATATGCTGGGCGCATTGTACGCCGCTGCGCACGGCGCCTTCAATGGTGGCAGGGTAATCGCCAGCCACATAGTCGCCCGCCAGATAGAGATTTTTCAGCCCGATATGCATGCTGGGGCGATGCAACCCCACGGTGCAACTGAAGGTGGCACGCTTTTCGGCAATGACTTTGTACCAGTATATCGGCGCCCTGAGTGCGAGATAATGATCGCGCAGTTCGGCCAGCACGATCTCGGCCAGCGCCTCCTGCCGCAGCGATTGATGTGCCCCTTCTGCACTGATGACAACGGCGATCAGGCCGTGTTGCCCATCCAGTTGTCCGCGATCAAATACCCACTGGCCTATACCCGCGCTCAGCCCCATCATGGGGAAATCGAGAGCCACACTGACATCAAACTGAAAATACACGGTGTAAATGGGCTGGTATTGCAGGCTTTCCAGCGATTGCTGCAAGGCTTCGGTGCCAGGCAGCTCAGCCAGTAGGGGACTCGCCCGAAATGGCTGGCAGGCGATGACGACATGGGTATAAAGCGCACTGGTGTCGTCTTCATCATGCAGGCGGTAGTGCTCGTCTTCCATCTGCAGCTTGTGCACGCCTTTGCGTAACAGCACTTCACCGCCATGGCGCGTGATATCGGCCATCAGCGGCTCAATCAGCAGCGCGGACAAATCCTGGATGGGAAGTAACAAATGGCTGTCCTGCTTGCGGCGGGCAAAGCTGTCGCGCAACACGTTGACGAAGATTTGTGCGCTGGCCTGATCTATCGGCGTGTTGAGCGCTCCCAGGCATAGTGGCTCCCACAAGCAGCGGATCAGTGTTGTTGTTTGGCCTCGCGCATGCAGCAGCGCCAGCACGGAGGTATCTTCTGGTAGTTTGAATCGGCGTAGCTGCAGCCAGCTCATGAAGCGGATGGCGGCGAGGCGCTCGCGCCAGTGCAAGCCCTGAGCTCGCAGCAAACCCAGTAGCAAATGCAGCGGGGCAGGCCAGGCATCTGCCGCCTGCAGTTGAAAGCCTTCCGCCAAGCGCAGGTCCAACGGCAAACGTTTCAGGGCCTGCGCTTCAGCCACACCTGCTTGCGTTAGCAAGGCCAGGGTTTGTTGATAGGCCCCCAGCAGGATATGTTGTCCATTATCCAGCCGTGCGCCTTTCCAGTTGAGGCTGCGGGCGCGCCCGCCTGCTTGCGGTGCCGATTCCAGCACCGTCACCTTAATGCCTTGGCGTGCCAGGGTGGCTGCGGCAGCCAATCCGGCGCAGCCGGCGCCGATGATGGCGACATGCGTGTTAGAAAGCGGGCTTGAGGATATGGACACGGCGTTATGCGGAAAGCAGGAAAGGAAAGGAAAGGAAGGCATCGCGCGCAGACGCTAGTTGCGCAACCAGGTGCTGAATGCCAGCCATAGTTTGCGCAAGCCGCCCAGGGAGGTGCGCGAGTTCAGTACCTTCTCGGCGCCATCGGCCTGAATTTCACGCAATAGTGTGCGGTAGATGGCCGACATCATCAGGCCGGTGCGCTGGCTCTTGCGGTCTTCTGCTGGCAACTCGCCCAGGGCCTTCTCGTAATAACGCTCGGCACGGGCGATCTGAAAATCCAGCAGCGCGCGCACTTCTGGGGTTTCATGCCCATGCAGGATATCGATTTCTGTCACGCCGAATTGCGCAAGCTCATCCTGTGGCAGGTAAATACGGTCGCGGCGGGCATCTTCCCCCACATCGCGAATGATATTGGTCAGCTGGAATGCCATGCCTAGGTCCAGCGCATATTGCGCGGTGGCCGGGTTGCGATAGCCGAAAATGGCGGCGGATAACAGGCCGACCACGCTGGCAACGCGGTAGCAGTAAAGCTCCAGCGCGGCGAAATTGGCATAGCGATTCTGTTCGCAATCCATCTCCATGCCGGCGATGATCTCCATAAAGTGCTGCTCTTGCAGCGCATAGGTTTTAATCGGCCCCTGCAATGCCTTGCTGACCGGGTGCTGCGGATTGCCCGCGTACAAGCCGTGAATTTCTTCGCCCCACCAGGCAAGCTTGGTGCGGGCAATGCCGAGGTCGGTGCATTCGTCCGCAATGTCATCGACCTCACGACAAAAAGCATAAAGTGCGGTGATGGCATCGCGCTGCTGTTTGGGTAAAAAGCGAAAGCTGGCGTAGAAGCTTGAGCCGCTGGCGGCTGCTTTGTTTTCGCAATATTCTTGGGGGGACAAAGGATGCTCCGGATAATTATTTGGCGCGTATGGCCTTGTACAGCATCAGCGCCCAGTCGTAAGGCTTGAGCACGGGGCGCTGGTTAAACATGTCGCCGCGTGACGTGTGCAGTTTTTGCAATATGCGTTCCCCGCCGGCAATGATGGTGCGCATCTCCAGGCCGGTGCGGCCCGTCAGCACCTTGCCCAGCGGCGCGCCAGATTGCAGCAGCCGACGCGCGCGATTGATCTGGAATTCCATGAACAGGCTCCAGGTGCCGCTGGCATCACTATTCGCGATCTGCTTTTCCTCGATGCGGTATTTGCGCATTTCATCGAGCGGGAAATAGATGCGGTCCTTCTTGTAGTCGATTTCGACATCCTGCAGAAAGTTGATCAATTGCAAGGAGGAGCAAATCGCATCGGAAAGGCCAATATTGCGTGGCGTGGCAGCCTGGTAAAGATGCAGCAGCAGGCGACCAACCGGGTTGGCCGAGCGCCGGCAGTAATCCATGACCTCACCGAAATTCTCGTAGCGGCTTTTCACTACATCCTGACTGAAGGCATCCAGCAGGTCGTAAAACGGTTGCAAGGGCAGAGAGTGGCGTTGAATGGTCTCCGCCAGCGTGATGAAAAACGGGGTCTCTGGTGTTTTGCCCTGGGCGATCAGATGGAGCTGTTGCCGGAAGTCTTCCAGCAGCGCCAGACGCTGCTCGGGGGTATGATCCCCTTCATCGGCAAAGTCATCGGCCTGGCGCGCAAAGGAGTAAATGACCCCGATAGGGCGCCGCAGCCGCATTGGCAGCAACACGGACGCAACAGGGAAGTTTTCGTAATGCGCACTGGCGTGGGCCAGGCTTTCGGCAGTAACGGCTTGGGATGTATTCATGGCTGGGTTGAAGTATGCCACAAAATCCCATGCGTAAAGCCTGCCGCGTGGCGCATCTGCAGAATTTACCGCCGCCGCTTTGCGTTACAATCGCGGATACTTTTTGACAAACCGAACACTAGGAATTTTTGAATGCTGGGAATCATAGGCGGTACCGGGCTTACGCAATTGGCCAACCTCAAGATCACGCGACGGCAGCTGATACGCACGCCGTATGGCGAGCCGTCCGGGCCTTTAACGTTTGGCGAACTGGGTGGTAAGGCTGTCGTGTTTCTGGCGCGCCATGGCAGCGGGCATACCATTCCGCCGCATGGCGTTAATTACCGCGCCAATCTGTGGGCCTTGCATTCCGAGGGCGTGCGGGACATCGTTGCCGTTGCCACGGTAGGCGGTATCCATCCAGATCTTGGCCCGGGCACCATTGCTCTGCCTGACCAGATCATTGATTACACCCACGGCCGCAAAAACACCTATTACGATGATGTGGACAAGCCGGTAATTCATATTGATTTCACCGAGCCGTATTGCCCGCGTCTGCGCGGCCTGTGCCTGCAGGCCTCACGCCAGTCGGGCGAGCCGATGGTGGATGGTGGTGTTTATGCGGCGATGCAGGGCCCGCGTCTGGAAACCGCGTCCGAGATCAACAAGCTGGAACGCGATGGCGCGACCATGGTCGGAATGACAGGCATGCCGGAAGCCGTGCTGGCCCGTGAGCTGGAGATCAGCTATGCGGCGATTTGTCCGGTCGTGAATCATGCCGCCGGGCGCGGCAGCAGTGCCCATGGTATTCGCTACGAAGAGATTGGCGCCGTGCTCGACCAAACCATGGAGCGTGTACGTAATCTGATAGAACAGGTGGTGATGAATCATGCCGATTAGACCGGTATTGCGGATGGGTGATCCGCTGCTATTGCAAAAGGCTGCGCCGGTGGAGTCGTTTGATACTCCCGAGCTACACGCGTTGATACAGGACATGGAAGACACCATGACGCATATGAATGGCGCTGGCATTGCGGCGCCGCAGATCGGAGTCAGCCTGCGCGTGGTGATCTTTGGCGTAGGTAAAAACCCGCGCTATCCCGATGCCGAGCAGGTGCCTTATACCGTGCTGATCAATCCCACCCTGCAAGCCGTGAATGAGGAGCAGGAAGATGGCTGGGAAGGTTGTCTTTCCGTGCCCGGCATGCGCGGCATAGTGCCACGCTATCTGCGCCTGCATTACACCGGCTTTGATCAGTATGGCAATCCCATCGACCGTCTGGTCAGCGGCTTTCATGCCCGCGTGGTGCAACACGAATGCGATCATCTTGACGGCATTCTTTACCCGATGCGCATCAAGGATCTTGCCAACTTCGGCTTTCAGGATGTGCTGTTTCCGAATGCGGATCTGGCGGATGATTGAATACGCTGCTATAATTTTGCGATTGTTTGCAGCGCGGTTTTTCATGCGCAGCGTGAAGCAAGCGTTTCCGGAAGAGTGGCAGAGCGGTTTAATGCAACAGTCTTGAAAACTGTCGTGGGTTCACGCCCACCGTGAGTTCGAATCTCACCTCTTCCGCCAGAATCCCCGTCAGCGGTGCTATTTTCATACCGATGCCATTCATTTAATTTAAGGATTTAGACATGAGCCAAATCATTGTTGAGCACAACCCAAGTGAAGAAAAACTGAAGCAACTGGGCGTTTCCAGCTGGTCTATCTGGGAAAAGGAAGTTTCCAAGTTCCCACTGGATTTCGGTATCAAGGAAACCGCTTACGTACTCGAAGGCGAAATCATCGTTACTCCTAAGGGTGGCGAGCCAGTACGTATCGTTCCTGGTGATCTGGTTGTATTCCCAGCTGGTCTGGATACTAACTGGGAAGTGGTTAAGCCACTGCGCAAGCACTACAAGCACGGTTAATTCCGGCGGTATTGCCAGTTATACAAAAACCCGCGCAAGCGGGTTTTTTCTTGTCTAGTCCTCGTATTTTCCTCTTTATTGTCCAGCATGGGCTGACAATCCTTCCCTTCAAAACATGCAATCCTGCGCTTGAGTTGGAGTCACAATAGCTTCTTTATCTCAAGGGAGTCACTCACATGCAACTCGAGCTGGAAAACAAACTGGCATTAGTCACCGCGTCCTCAGGCGGTATTGGTCTGGAAATCGCCCGCAGTCTTGCGGCAGAAGGGGCCAGCGTCATTATCAACGGTCGTTCGGCGGCAGTGGTGGAAAAGGCGATGGCCGATATCCGCCGTACCCACCCGCAGGCAACATTGCATGCCCTGGTCAGCGACAATGGCACGCAGGCTGGCTGTGAAGCCACGATTCAGCAATTCTCCACAGTGGATATTCTGGTTAACAACCTGGGGATTTATGAAGCCGTGGGATTCTTTGAGGAGAGCGATGCTGACTGGCAGCGCCTGTTCGAGGTGAATATCATGAGCGGCGTGCGCCTGGCTCGGCATTATCTGAATGGCATGCTGGAGCGCAAGCAAGGCCGGGTGGTCTTTATTTCCAGTGAGTCCGGTGTTTCCCCGGCTCCCGAAATGGCGCATTACAGTGCGACCAAAACCATGCAATTGGGCATCTCCCGTTCGCTGGCGGAACTGACTAAAAATACTGCCGTGACCGTGAATGCTGTATTGCCAGGCCCCACCCGTACCGAAAACGTACAGAAGTTCATGATGGATGTATATCCAGGCTTGTCGGTGGCAGAAGCGGAAAAGAGATTTATGGCGGAAAATCGCCCGACATCGCTGATTTCACGTCTGATTGATCCAGCAGAAATTGGCAGCGTGGTGGCCTTTGTCTGCAGCCCACGGGCGGCGGTGATCAATGGCGCCAACATTCGCGCAGAAGGCGGCCTGGTCAGAACCGCGTTTTAAGCGGCATGCGCCGGCAGTGCCATCGTTTGCTACTCAAATGGTAGCGGCGCCTGCACCTGTTTGGGATTTACGCTGTCTTCCACCGGCGTCAGCTGACTGAGCTTGACGCCGAGCAGGCGTATGCGCTTATTTAATGGCGCGCGTTTGAGGCATTCTCCTGCCGCTTTTCGAATCGCGCTGGCATCGCTGATCGGCTCGGGAAGAGTCAGGTCGCGGGTGACCGTGCTGAAATCCTGATAGCGCAATTTGATGCCCACGGTGCCCGCCATATAGCGCTTGGTTTTTAAATCCTGGGCAACGCGCTCGCAGAGGCTGGTGAATATTTCGCTAAGAAGTGCACGGTCCTGTCTCACATGCAAATCCCGCTCGAAGGTCGTTTCGCGGCTGATCGACTTGGGTTCGGAATACATGGTGACCGGCCGGCTGTCCTGCCCATGGGCGACATTGAGCAACCAGGCGGCATAGCTGCGGCCAAAGGTTGATTGCAACATCCCTACCTCGGCTTGCGCCAGCTGGGCGATGGTATGGATGTCTATTGTCGCCAGTTTGGCGACGGCTTTTGGCCCTATGCCATTGATTTTGCTGACCGACAGCGGCCATATCCGGGTTGCGAGCGAGCTTTCGTCCAGCAAGGTGAGACCATCGGGTTTATCCAGGTCGGAGCCTATCTTGGCCAACAGCTTGTTGGGGGCGATGCAGATGGAACACGTGAGGCCGGTGGCGGCATGGACCGCGTCTTTCAGCCGCTGGGCTAGCGCCTGGCTGGGTTCGGTATGCTCGCTGAGATCAATATAAATCTCGTCTATGCCGCGGTCTTCCACATGCGGGGCAATCTCGCGCACAGCCTGCTTGAAAAGCCTGGAGTAATGGCGATAGGCATCAAAATTGGCAGGCAGCAGGATCGCTTGCGGTGCCTTGGCGGCGGCCTTCATCAAGCCCATGGCAGAAAAAACCCCCAGGGCGCGCGCTTCATAGGTGGAGGTAGTTACCACGCCACGCCCGGCATAATCGCCCAGGCGGGCAAATTGCCAGTGCCCATCTGCAAGCTGGCGAGGCGTATCAATCGATCTTCCGCCCACCACCACCGGTAGCCCTTTTAATTGCGGATAGCGTAAAAGCTCGACCCCGGCAAAAAACATATCCATATCCAGATGGGCGATGCGCCTGCCGAGAGAGGATGGGCTAAGATTCGATGGGGTAGTAGGGCTGGGGGTCGTAGACACGGAGCAGTGATGCCCTGTTACAGCTGACGGCTGAGGTCTTCTTTGAGGTTTTGCAGAGCGCTGTCGGTCAATGGCTGGCCAGACTTGCCGGAGATGAGGAAGGTATCCTCCGCGCGATTGCCCAGGGTGTTGATTTTGGCGGTATGCAGATGGATGCCATGCGCGAGGAAGGTATGCGCCAGTTGAGATAGCAGGCCCGGTCTGTCACCCGCCACAATATCTAGCAAGTGATAGTTGGTTTGCCCCTCGCGCTGGATATTGATGGTGGCGCTGATGGGCATGTGCTTCACCTGCCGGTTTAAACGGCCCTGCAGCGGTGTTTCCAGCGGTTGCTCGGGCATGAGTTTTTGCGTCAGCTCATATTCGATGAAGTTGAGCAGATCGCGGTACACCACCGATTTGCTGCTTTGATCCGCCACTAGGAAACTGTCCAGCGCATAACCATGGCGGCTGGTATGGATGCGGGCCTCCTGAATGTTGTAGCTCATGCGATCAAAGAAGCTGCAGATACGGGCAAACAGGTCGTCGCGGTCGCGCATGTAGATCATGGTCTGAATACCATCGCCGGCGGGACTGAGGCGGGCGCGGACAATGGGTTTTTCCGTATTCAGGTGCGGCAGCAGCAAGCGGCTATGCCAGGCGATCTCCTGGCTGGTGTGCTTGAGAAAATAGCTGGAACCCAGTTGCTCCCATAGCGGCTGGTAGCTGGGCTTCTTGATGCCGTAATAGCTGAGTGTTTCTTCGGCCTGTTGCTGGCGCAGCTTGATTTCAATCGTGCAGTCCGCATTGGCGCTGGCGTCGCGCATCAGGCGTTGCGCGGCGGTGAACAGGTTTTCCAGCAGTTTGGCTTTCCAGGCATTCCATACGGCCGGGCTGGTGCCGCGGATATCGGCGACGGTCAGCAGGTAAAGCGCGGTCAGACGACGTTCGTTCCTCATCTGGCGCGCAAAGTTTTCAATGACCAGCGGATCGCTCAGATCCGCCTTTTGCGCGGTGCTGGACATGATGAGGTGCGCCTCGACCAGCCAGGCTACCAGCTCGCTGTCTTCGCGATTCAGGCCATGAGCCTTGCAGAATCGCTTGGCATCCACGGCCCCGAGAGTTGAATGGTCGCCGCCACGGCCTTTGGCAATGTCATGAAACAAAGCGCCGAGATACAGCAGGTAAGGCTTGTCAAACTGCATGAAAAGCTGGCTGCACAGCGGAAACTCATGAGCAAGCTCGGGCAGGGCAAAGCGGCGAAGATTGCGCAGCACATTCAGAATGTGCTCATCCACCGTGTATACATGAAACAGATCATGCTGCATCTGCCCGACGATGCGGCCAAAGGCCGGAATGTAGTTTCCCAGAATGCCGTAGCGGTTCATGCGACGCAACGCGTGGGTAACCCCGTCCGGCTGTTTCAGGATTTCCAGAAACAGCTGTTTGTTGATGGGGTTCTGCCGGAAGTCACGGTTGACCAGTTTTTTTACCCGGTAAAGCGTCCTGAGCAGAGTGGGGCTCATGCCCGTCAGTTCGGGATGCTGTTCCAGCAGCAGAAAGCTTTCCAGTATGGTGGTGGGATTCTTCTGCAGCAGGGCGCTGTATCGCGCATCCAGCAGATTGTTTCTGGCTTCGAAATGCGCATTGATCGCCACCGCTGGCGCCGCATTCGGATAAATTCTTTCGCGCAGCAATTGCAGCAGGATTTCATTCATCAAGTGAATGAACTTCGCGCTGCGATAGTAGTTGTGCATCAGCTGCTCGCTGGCGCGTTTGCTGCGGCTGGTCACATGATTGAGCTGCTTGGCCAGATCATTCTGGAAGTCAAAGATCAACCGGTCTTCGCGACGCTTGGCAAGGTAGTGCAGACGGATGCGTAGCATCTGCAGGTATTGCTCGTGGCGGCGCACCAGCCGCGCTTCCTGCTGGGTGATCAGGCCGTGCCTGACCAGCGTGCTCCAGGCGCTGCCCAGGCCCAGGCTGCGCGTAATCCACAAGATGGTTTGCAAATCCCGCAATCCGCCTGGACTTTCCTTGATATTCGGTTCCAGGTTGTAAGGCGTATGGTTGAATTTGGCGTGGCGCTGCCGTTGCTCCAGCATCTTGGCTTCAAAAAAAGCCTGCGTGTTCATGCTGGCGGAGAATGCTGCCTGAAATTCCGCATACAGAGGCTTGTGTCCCGCCAGCCAGCGCGACTCCAGCAGGTTGGTCTGCACGGTGACATCCTTGGATGCTTCTTCTGCGCATTCGCTGAGGGTGCGCACGCTGTGGCCCACAGCCAGGCCGATATCCCAGAACGTGCCTACCAGCGCTTCAATCTGGCGATCCAGCGCCGTGTCGTAATTGTCCGGCAGCAGGATCAGCAGATCCACATCGGAATGAGGGAAAAGCTCGCCACGCCCATAGCCGCCTACGGCGATGAGGCAGACCGACTGAGTAAGACCGGCATCCTGCCAAAGGGCTTGCAGCAGCTGGTCTACAAAGCGGGAGTGGCCTTTGAGCAAGG
Organism: Methylovorus sp.; assembly: GCA_035565335.1. GTDB lineage: Bacteria > Pseudomonadota > Gammaproteobacteria > Burkholderiales > Methylophilaceae > Methylovorus. The sequence continues at coordinate 22,588 of DATMSO010000049.1, read as the reverse complement.
CCGTGGTGTTGCCGGATTCCTCAAATGCCTGTTGCAGCGTTTGCTGGCAGGCCTGCAGTTTGAGGCGCCAATCTTTCGCCAGGCTGGCTTGAGGAGTTTCCGGCAACGCTTGAGGCATGCTTAAGCTTTAAATAAAGCTGGGTATGGCAGGCGAGCCAGCCGACACGGTAAGAACCTCATAGCCGGTATCCGTCACCAGCACGGTATGTTCCCATTGGGCCGAGAGGCTATGGTCTTTGGTCACGATGGTCCAGCCATCGCCCAGTTGCTTGATGTCGCGTTTGCCGGCATTGATCATCGGTTCAATGGTGAAAATCATGCCTTTTTGCAGCTTGACGCCGGCGCCAGGTTTGCCGTAATGCAATACCTGCGGATCTTCGTGAAATTTCTTGCCGATGCCGTGGCCGCAGAATTCGCGTACCACGCTATACCCGCTTTTTTCGGCATATACCTGAATGGCATGGCCGATGTCGCCCAGCGTAGCGCCGGGCTTTACCTGCTGGATACCGAGCCACATGCATTCATAGGTAATATCGCACAAGCGCTTGGCCTGGATAGAAGGTTCACCCACCATGAACATGCGGCTGGTATCGCCATGGTAGCCATCCTTGATCACGGTAATGTCGAGATTCACTATGTCGCCATTTTTCAGCACTTTGGGGCCGGGCACGCCATGGCAGATCTGATGGTTGATCGAGGTGCAGATGGATTTGGGGTAGGGCGTGTGACCATGCGGCGCATAATTGAGCGGAGCCGGAATGGTCTTTTGTTCATTCACCATGTAGTCATGGCAGAGTTTGTCGAGATATTCGGTAGTGACGCCAGCCTGGACGTGAGGCGTGATAAAATCAAGCACTTCAGAGGCAAGGCGACCCGCGATGCGCATTTTCTCAATGTCGAGGTCATTCTTGATGGTAATTGCCATATTCACTGCATTAAGCCGGAGCTTGTTTTTCCTTGAGTTCAGACAGTCGCTTATGGTAACATATTGCACCCGTTTGGCAGCTTAATTGGCTGCTGGCGGCCTTAAACCTGCGTATGTTTTGTTTTTCGTACGCAAAAATCTGCACACATGCCCCGTACAGGGTGTCCGTTAATGACGGATGTTGGTTGGGCGTGTGGAAGCAATTAACCCTTACTGGAGACTTTTATGTCCGTAACTATGCGTCAAATGCTGGAAGCCGGTGTGCACTTCGGCCATCAAACCCGCTACTGGAACCCCAAGATGGCACCGTTCATCTTCGGTGACCGTAACAAGATTCATATCGTCAACCTGGAAAAAACCCTGCCACTGTTCGAAGATGCGCTGAAGTATGTGCGTCAACTGGCTGCAAACAAGGGCCGTATCCTGTTCGTTGGCACCAAGCGTCAAGCACGCGACATCATGAAGGAAGAAGCTGAGCGCGCTAACTGCGCTTACGTTAACCACCGCTGGCTGGGTGGCATGCTGACTAACTTCAAGACCGTCAAGCAATCCATCAAGCGTCTGAACGACTACGAAACCATGCTTCAAGATGGTAGCCTGGACAAGTTCGGCAAGAAAGAAGCCCTGGGCTACAAGCGCGAAGTTGAGAAGCTGCAGCGCTCTATCGGTGGTATCAAGGAAATGGGCGGCCTGCCAGATGCGATTTTCATCGTGGACGTAGGTCACGAAAGCGGCGCTGTGACTGAAGCTGCCAAGCTGGGCATTCCTGTTATCGGTGTTGTTGATACCAACAACTCTCCAGATGGCGTTGCTTACGTTATCCCTGGTAACGATGACTCCAGCCGTGCGATTCGTCTGTATGCCCGCGGTATTGCTGATGCGGTGCTGGAAGGCCGCAGCCAGGCCATCACGGAAATCGTGAAGTCCGCTAGCGAAGAAGAGTTCGTCGAGGTTGAAGAAACCGCGGCAGAGTAAGACCCTGATAAAAGGGGGCGAAAGCCCCCTTTTTTATATCTGTTATTTGGCCAAGTCTGGCCGAGATCATCATTGAAGGAGCAAATAATGGCTGAAATTACCGCAGGCATGGTAAAGGAATTGCGTGAGCGCACCGATGCGCCCATGATGGATTGCAAAAAAGCGCTGACAGAAGCCGAAGGCGACATGACACGTGCAGAAGAGATTCTGCGTGTACGTTTTGGCAACAAGGCAAGCAAGGCTGCTGGTCGTGTGGCTGCAGAAGGTACCGTTGGCATCAGCATCAGTGCTGATGGCAAAACCGGCGCCATGGTGGAAGTGAACTCCGAAACCGACTTCTGTGCCAAGAACCAGGACTTCGTTAACTTCGTTAACGAACTGGCTACCGTTATTGCCAATAACAAGCCAGCGGATATCGCTGACGTAGCAGGCCTGAAGATGGGTTCCGCTACCGTAGAAGAAAACCGCACTGTGCTGGTTGGCAAGATCGGTGAGAACATCACCCCGCGTCGTTTCCTGCGTGCAGATGCACAAGGCAAGCTGTACAGCTATGTACACGGCAGCAAGATCGGTGTTTTGGTTGATCTGGTTGGTGGTGATGAAGCGCTGGGCAAGGACATTGCCATGCACATTGCCGCTGCAAAGCCCAAGTCTCTGGATGCCAGCGGCGTGGATGCAGCCTTGATTGAAGCTGAGCGCCGTGTTGCCATCGAGAAGGCTAAAGAGGCAGGCAAGCCTGATGCGATGCTGGAAAAGATTGCAGAAGGTACCGTGCAGAAATTCCTGAAGGAAGTGACACTGCTGAGCCAGCCTTTCGTCAAGGATGACAAGCAATCTATCGAGCAACTGCTCAAGTCCAAAAACGCTTCCGTTGCATCGTTCACCATGTACATTGTTGGTGAAGGCATTGAGAAGGTTGTTACCGACTTCGCTGCTGAAGTCGCTGCTGCAGCCAAGATCTAGGTTGCAGTTTCTCTGGTAGTTAAACCGCGGGGGGGGTCACCCCTGCGGCTGTAATGATGTAATCGCTGCAAAACGATAATGTGATTTAATAACGCATTGTCGTTTGCACAATTCAGATAGGAGCCCCATGACATCCCCCGCCTTTAAACGCATCCTGCTTAAGTTATCTGGTGAAGCCCTGATGGGCGATGATAGTTATGGCATCAATCGTGCGACCATTACGCGGATTGTGAGTGAGATCAAGGAAGTGGTGGATATGGGTGTGCAGGTGGCTGTCGTCATCGGTGGCGGCAACATCTTTCGTGGAGTAGCGCCTGCCGCAGAGGGTATGGATAGAGCTACCGCTGACTATATGGGCATGATGGCCACGGTCATGAATGCCCTGGCCTTGCAGGATGCCATGCGTCACGTTGGCCTCGTAAGTCGCGTGCAGTCTGCACTTAATATCGAACAGGTGGCCGAGCCTTATATTCGCGGTAAAGCCATCCGGTATCTGGAAGAGGGCCGCGTGGTGATTTTTGGCGCTGGTACCGGCAATCCTTTTTTCACTACCGACACCGCAGCGGCGCTGCGCGGTATGGAAATGAATGCCGATATCGTACTGAAGGCCACCAAGGTCGACGGCGTGTATACCGATGATCCCAAGACCAACCCCGACGCAATGCGCTATAAAACCCTGACTTTTGATGAAGCCATTATCAAGAATCTCAAGGTGATGGATGCGACGGCACTGACACTGTGCCGCGATCAGAAATTACCTATTTCCGTGTTCAGTATATTCAAGCAGGGCGCCCTCAAGCGTGTCGTCATGGGCGAGGATGAAGGTACGCGCGTATTGCCTTAAGGCGTACGCAAGGTTTAGGAGAGAGTGATGATCAACGAAGTAAAGAAAAACGCAGAACAAAAGATGCAGAAGTCTCTGGAGTCGCTGAAGAGTGACCTCGGGAAAGTCCGGACTGGCCGTGCTCATACGGGTCTCCTGGACCATGTGATGGTGGAATACTACGGCTCCATGGTGGCGGTGAATCAGGTGGCTAACGTCACTCTGGGTGATGCCCGTACCATCAATGTGCAACCTTATGAAAAGAATATGGTTGCCAAAATCGAGAAAGCCATCCGCGATGGTGACCTCGGCCTTAACCCCGCGACCAATGGCGATGTGATTCGTGTACCTATGCCCATGCTGACCGAAGAGCGCCGTCGCGACCTGATCAAGGTGGTGCGCACTGAAGGTGAAAATGCCAAAGTGGCAATTCGTAATGTTCGCCGCGATGCCAATGACCAGCTGAAAAAGCTGACCAAAGATAAAGAAATCAGTGAGGACGATGAGCGCCGCATGCAGGACGAAGTGCAAAAGCTGACTGACCGTTTTGTGGCCGAAGTTGACAAGCTTCTGCAGGTCAAAGAAGCCGACCTGATGGCAGTGTAATAGTCTTGTTTGATTCGCTTTTAGAAACGGAGTCTTGATTGGCGCTTTTTTTCAGCTCCACGCAATCCATTCCCGCCACCGCTGAGGTGCCGCGTCATATTGCCGTCATCATGGACGGCAATGGTCGCTGGGCCAAAAAACGCTTTTTGCCACGTGTGGCTGGCCATAAACGGGGCGTGGAAGTGGTGCGCGATATCGTCAAGCAATGTGCCAGTATCGGCGTTGAATATCTGACGCTGTTTGCCTTCAGTAGTGAAAACTGGCGCCGCCCGCAGGAAGAGGTTTCCTTCCTGATGGGGCTTTTCATGGAAGCCTTGCAGCAAGAGGTTTCCAAGCTGCACAAAAATAACATTCGTCTGGTGATGATAGGTGACCATTCCCGTTTTGATGCGTCCTTGCGCGAGCAGATTGCACGTGCCGAGGAACTGACGCGCGAAAATACCGGCCTTACGCTGACCATTGCTGCCAATTATGGTGGCCGCTGGGATATCCTGCAGGCGGTCAACCGTCTGCAAACCGAGCGCCCGGAGCTTGCTGGTACTTATACGGAAGACCATCTGGCGCCTTATCTCTCCATGCATTACGCTCCAGAGCCTGATCTGTTCATTCGTACAGGCGGCGAGCAGCGCATCAGCAACTTTCTTCTATGGCAGCTGGCTTACAGCGAGCTGTATTTTACCGACACCTTGTGGCCGGACTTTGACTCGGCTGCTTTCGAACTTTCCATCGCCTCTTATCGTCAGCGTGAGCGTCGTTTTGGCCGCACTAGCGAACAGTTGCAACAATAAGCCATGCTAAAAGCGCGCATTCTCACATCCCTGGTGCTGGTACCTCTGTTTCTGGCTGCGCTGTTCTATCTTCCCGAGATGTACTGGGCCTTGCTGATGCTGGTCATCATTACGCTAGGTGCCTGGGAATGGGCAAACATGAACCGCCTGGGTGGAGGCAATCTGGCGTATCCCATCGTTACATTTGCGATCGGGGCGCTGGCGATTGCCGTGACCGACACCTCTTATGTATTCATTCAACAGCATTTGCTGTTCTGGGGGCTGCTGGCCTCTGCCATTTTCTGGACCTTTTTTGTCCCCATCTGGCTTTCGGGGCGTTTTCGCATACGCAACCAGCTAGGGATGGCCGTCATTGGATGGGTCATTCTGCTCCCGACCTGGCTCGCTTTTGTCAGTTTGCATCGTATTCAGCCTAGCCTGTTGCTGGCCTTGATGGTGGCGGTGTGGATTGCGGACAGTGCAGCTTACTTTGCCGGCAAACGCTTTGGCCGTCACAAGCTGGCACCGAAAATCAGCCCGGGAAAAACCTGGGAGGGTGTATTGGGGGCGTGGATCGCCGTCAGTCTCTATGGGCTTGTTCTTTGCAGTGCTTTGGGAATAACGCCCTGGATTATTCTGGGGCTTTGGGGAGTAACCGTATTAAGCATCATGGGCGATCTTCTTGAATCGCTGGTGAAACGCCATGCGGAAGTGAAAGATAGTGGCCGCCTGTTGCCCGGCCATGGTGGCGTGCTGGACCGTATCGATGGCTTGACCTCAAGCTTGCCGCTGGCCGCGTTCTTTATTTATTTCCCATTGTATTACCACTATGCCTATCCTTTGTGGGCAGGTGTTTCCCAATAGCCCTGGGGGCGAAATTTGCTACAACCATCACCACAAAACATCACCATCCTTGGTGCCACCGGCACCATCGGCCTCAATACGCTGGACGTGATTGCCCGTCATCCTGACAAATACCATGCGTATGCATTAACCGCTAATGGCCGTGCCGAAGCCTTGTTTGAGCTTTGCAAGCAATATCATCCTCGGTATGCCGTCTTGCTGCAGGAAGCTGCGGCAGATCGCCTGCAGCAGATGCTGCGTCAGGCGGGCCTGAAAACAGAAGTGCTGTTTGGTATGGATGCCCTTGAAATGGTGGCTTCCGCGCCCGAGGTGGATGCTGTGATGGCAGCGATTGTCGGCGCGGCTGGCCTCAGGCCTGCCATGGCGGCTGCCCGTGCCGGCAAACGTATCATGCTCGCCAACAAAGAGACGCTGGTAATGGCCGGCAGCTTGTTCATGCAGGCGGTGGAGGAGAGCGGTGCCACCTTGTTGCCGATTGATAGCGAGCACAACGCGATCTTTCAGGTCATGCCGGCAAAAAAATATCCTGACCTGCATAGCGGGGGAGTGCGCAAGATATTGCTGACCGCCTCTGGTGGCCCGTTCCGTAATGCCAGCCGCGAGCAATTGCTGCAAGTTACCTCGCAGCAGGCCCTTAATCACCCTAACTGGGTCATGGGGCCCAAGATCACGATTGATTCCGCTACCTTGATGAATAAAGGGCTGGAAGTCATTGAAGCCAAATGGCTTTTTGATGCGTCGCCCGAGCAGATTGAGGTGGTTGTGCATCCGCAGAGTGTGATTCATTCCATGGTGGAATATGTGGATGGCTCGGTGCTGGCGCAATTGGGTAATCCTGACATGCGCACGCCTATTGCTTATGCGCTTGCCTATCCTGAACGCATTGATAGCGGCGTAGGCTCGCTTGATTTGTTCAAAATCGCCACCTTGAATTTTGAACGTCCGGATACTGGCCGCTTCCCATGTTTGCGTCTGGCTTTTGATGTACTGAAGCGCGGTGGAACGGCGCCTGCCATTCTGAATGCAGCCAACGAGGTTGCTGTTGAGGCATTCCTGCAATCGCGCATTGGCTTTATGGATATCCCCGCCCTCATCGAGCGCGTGCTTTCGCAATCCACCATCACGCCGGTAACCGATATTCCAAACCTCATCGCGGCTGACGAGGCTGCTCGCCAGCTCGCACAAGAGTGGATGGTGCAATCCGCATGATTACCCTTATCGCGTTTATTGTGACGCTAGGCATCCTGATTACCATCCATGAATATGGGCATTTTCAAGTTGCGCGCTGGTGTGGTGTCAAGGTCCTGCGGTTTTCACTCGGCTTTGGAATGCCGCTGCTGACCAAGCAGATAGGCAAAGATAATACCGAGTTCGTGCTGGCCGCTTTCCCCTTGGGCGGCTACGTGAAAATGCTGGATGAACGTGAAGCGCCCGTTGCCGAGCATGAGTTGCATCGTGCCTTTAACCGCCAGGCCGTATGGAAACGCATGCTGATCGTGCTGGCCGGGCCGGTGGCTAACCTGTTGCTCGCCATCCTGCTTTATTGGGTGCTGTTCATGCATGGGGTCATGGGGATTAAGCCATTGCTGGGAGAGATCCCTGCAAAAACGCCTGCTGCCATGGCTCAGATGCAGTCTGGTGAATTGATTACCGACATTGCTGGCGAACCGGTTGCCAGCTGGCAAGATGTGCGCTGGGTACTGATGCGCCAGGCCCTGGATAGTGCCCCGGTGAAGGTGGATGGGCGACTGAATGATGTTTCCTTGCACCATGATTTGAATTTATCTGTGCTGGATAAAGATGATTTTGAAAGTGACTTCCTGCCAAAATTGGGCCTGGTGCCTTATCGCCCAAGCATGCCGCCCCTGGTCGGCGAGGTGATTGCCGGAGGTGCTGCTGAAAAGTCAGGCCTGCGTCCCGGAGATAAAATCGACGCGATAAACCAGGTGGCGATTACGGCCTGGGATCAAGTGGTCGACACTATACGTCAGCATCCGGGTAAACCATTGAACGTCAAGGTAATGCGCGATGGTCACGTCATTGACTTGCAGCTTATCCCCGATGCCATACGCGAGAATGGCAAGGAAATAGGGCGAATAGGCGCAGCCTACAAGGCAAACCAGAGTGAAATTGACCGTATCATGACAACAGTCAGTTATTCTCCGGTGGTTGCCGCGGGCAAGGCGATTAACAAAACCTGGGAAACCGCGGTTTTCAGCCTGCAAATGCTCGGTGGCATGCTGACGGGCGATGTCTCCTGGCGCGGCATGAGCGGACCTGTGACCATTGCCAGCTATGCCGGCCAGAGTGCGCAGATCGGCTGGAAAGCCTTTCTCGGCTTTCTGGCCCTCGTCAGCATTAGCCTGGGCGTGCTAAATCTGCTGCCTATCCCTGTGTTGGATGGGGGGCATTTGTTGTATTATATTGTTGAGGTTTTCAAGGGCAGCCCGGTTTCCGAGCGCGTCATGGAAATTGGTCAACGTATTGGACTGGCGCTGCTCGGATTGTTGATGGCATGCGCTTTTTATAACGATATAAATCGATTGATAACAGGCTGATCTGAATGAATTTAAGCATCAAGCTTAAGCATATACCCTTCGTGGTATTGGGTATGTATGCAACATCAGCAATGGCACTTGAGCCATTCGTAGTGAAGGATATTCGAGTAGATGGCATACAGCGTACCGAAGCCGGTACCGTATTCAACTACTTGCCTGTCAAGGTCGGTGAGACCATGGATGATGACAAGGCGACCCAGGCGATTAAAGCCCTCTACGGCACCGGGTTCTTCAAGGATGTGCGGATTGAGGCAGATCAGGATGTATTGGTAGTCGTTGTGCAGGAGCGTGCGGCGATTGCCCAGTTGAATTTTAGCGGCAATAAATCTTTCCCCAGCGACAAGATGAAAGAAGGCCTGAAGCAGATCGGCCTTGCAGAAGGTCTGATTTTTGACCGCTCCATGCTTGATCGTGCCGAGCAGGAAATCAAGCGTCAGTACCTTTCCCAGGGCAAATATGGCGCTACCGTCAAAGCCGTAGTGACACCACTGGAACGAAATCGCGTAGCGGTGCAATTCAATATTGAGGAAGGCGCGATCTCCAAAATTCGCAGCATCAATATTGTGGGTAACCAGGCTTTCGACAGCAAAACCCTGCTGGAAACGATTTCATTAACCACACCCGGCTGGATGACCTGGTGGAACAAGAACGATCAGTACTCCAAGCAAAAACTGACTGCTGATCTTGAGACCTTGCGGTCGTTCTACATGAATCAGGGTTTCCTTGAATTCAATATTGAATCCACCCAGGTTTCCATTACCCCGGACAAACGTGACATTTACATCACCATCAATATTTCTGAAGGTGAAAAATATACCGTTACCGATATCAAACTGGCTGGCGAAATGCTGCTGGCTGAGGAAGAAGCCCGCAAGTTGATCAGCCTGCAAACAGGTGAATACTTCAACCGCCAGAAAATTACCGAATCCAGCAAAGCCATTGGTGACCGCCTCGGCAATGACGGTTATGCGTTTGCCAATGTAAACGCAGTGCCGGATGTGGATAAAGACAAGCATACCGTTGCCTTTACTTTTTTCATTGATCCAGGCCGTCGTGTTTACGTGCGCCGCATTAACCTGACGGGTAATACACGTACACGCGATGAAGTCTTGCGTCGTGAAATGCGCCAGATGGAGTCCGCATGGTATGGCGCTGACAAGATCAATCGCTCCAAGCAGCGTCTTGAGCGTTTGCAATTCTTCTCCGATGTGAATGTGGAAACGCCTGCGGTGCCCGGTACCAACGATCAGGTAGATCTGAATATTAATGTCACCGAAAAATCGACGGGTAGCGTGATGTTCGGTGCCGGTTTGTCCAGTGCTGAAGGCGTGGTGTTCGGGGTGACCGTTAACCAGAATAACTTCCTGGGCACGGGTAACCGGGTGTCGGCGCAGGTGAATACCGGTAAGGTAAACACCATTTACTCCTTAAGCTACACCGATCCTTACTTTACGCCGGATGGCATCAGCCGTACCTTCAATGCGTATCGCCGCGATATTGATACTTCGTATCTGAGTACGGGTAGCTACAAGACGTCTTCTTACGGCACGGGCGTAAGCTTCGGCATGCCATTGAACGAACGTGATTCGGTCAGTGCGGGTCTTACCTTTGACTTTACCCAGGTCGATCTCACATCAAGCAGTCCGATACAGTATCGCCGGTATTGCGGTGACTCCAACGCCAATGGCTGCGACAACACTAGCGTGCTGCTGAATCTGGGCTGGGCGCATGATACCCGGGACAATGTCTTGTTCCCGAATAAAGGTGTGTATCAGCGCTTGAGTACGGAAATTGGCTTGCCGGGACTGGACTTGCAGTATTACAAGGTGGAATACAAACACTCCTGGTACAAGGACATCACGCCTAACATCACCTTCATGCTGAATGGTGAAGCTGGCTATGGTGATACTTATGGCAGCAAGGATTTCCCCTTCTTCAAGAACTTCTATGTCGGTGGTGTAAACTCCGTGCGCGGTTATCAAACCAGCTCGATTGGTCCTCGCCTGTATGACACCGTCAATGAACGCGGGTATGCTATTGGCGGTACCAAGCGTCTGCTGGGGAATGCGGAATTGTATTTCCCTATCCCAGGCATGAAAGACTCTAAACAGCTACGCCTGAGTACATTTATCGATGCGGGTAATGTCTATACCTCGGATGAACGCATGGACTTGGGTGATTTACGCTATTCAGCAGGTATTGGTGTCAGCTGGTATTCGCCGTTCGGGCCTATCAAGCTTGTTCTGGCAAAAGCCCTCAACGCACAAAAAGATACCGTGCAGACCGATGGCAAAACCCTGTATAGCGATGATAAGACGCAGATCCTGCAATTCCAGATGGGTTCGCAGTTCTAAGCTGTTTGTATGATTAAGTTTTAAATATTGGAGAATGAATTGAGTAAATTATTGAAAAGCCTGATCTTGACAGCGTTTGCTGCTTTTACACTGAATGTGTCCGCCGCAGATCTCAAGGTCGGCTATGTACAAGTGGACAAGATCCTGCAGGAAGCTCCTCAAACAGCAGAAAGCGGCAAGAAGCTTGAGAAGGAATTCAGCCCGCGTACGCAGGAGCTGGATCGTCTGCAAAAGCAGATCAAGGATCTCGAGACGTCCCTCGACAAAGATAGCCTGACGCTGTCAGAGACCGATCGCCGCAATAAAGAGCGCGATGCATCCAACCTGAAAATCGAATTCCAGCGCAAACAGCGCGAACTGCGTGAAGACGTGAATATGCGTAAGAACGAAGAGCTGGGTGCCTTGCAGGATCGCATCAATAAAGCGGTTTCTTCGGTATCGGAAGCAGAAGGTTATGATCTGGTGGTTTACGGTGGTGTAGCTTACGCCAGCAAAAAGATTGATATTACCGACAAAGTACTGAAAGCACTGGGCAAGAAGTAAATTCTGGTATTAGAAAGCGATCCTGGCCTGATGAAAGCGCAATACTCCTTAGCGGAGATCGTATCCAGGCTGGGAGGCGAACTGGTCGGTGATGGTGATATTGTCATTAGCCGCGTCGCCTCACTGGCCAATGCCCAAGCGGGGCATATCAGCTTCATAACTGATTCCAAGTACCGCACTCAACTGGCAGACACGGCAGCGAGTGCGATTATCATCAGCGAACAGCATCGTGCATTGACGACGCTGCCGCGTATCGTTACTGATAATCCCTATGCTTACTTTGCACGTGTTTCAGATCTGTTGAACCCGCGTGTGGAGTATGTTCCCGGTATTAGCCCTAACGCCAGTGTGGCACCAAGCGCGGTTGTGCCGGCTTCCTGCACGGTCATGGATTATGCCGTGATCGCATCGGGTGTCGAGCTGGGCGAGGGCGTTGTCATTGGGGCCGGATGTGTGGTTGGCCGCAATGTGCGCATTGGCAGTCAAACCTTGCTGCAAGACCACGTGACCATTTATGCGGACTGCCAGATTGGTGAGCGATGCGTGATGGCAACGGGTGTGGTTATTGGCGCAGATGGTTTTGGCTATGCCAATGATCAAGGACGCTGGGTTAAAATTCCACAGGTTGGCAGAGTCATTATTGAAGATGACGTGGAAATTGGCGCCAATACCTCGGTAGATAGAGGGGCGCTGGACGATACGATTATTGAGCAGGGCGTCAAGCTGGATAACCTTATCCAGATAGGACACAACTGCCGGATAGGTGCCCATACCGTGATTGCGGGATGTGTGGGCATCGCCGGTAGCGCAATTATCGGTAAGCAATGCCGTATAGGCGGTGCCGCCATGATACTGGGGCATCTTGAGATTGCCGATGGAGTGACTGTTTCACCGGGCAGCATGATCACGCGATCATTGCTGAAAACGGATACTTATACAGCGCTGATGCCATTCCAGACACATGGCGATTGGCTAAAGACAGCGGCAAATATACGTCGTCTTGGCGATATGTCCGAGCGGGTAAAGCAGTTGGAAAATGAGTTGGCGCAGATCAGGGCGCAGCTGGACATAACAAATAGAAATTGAGGAAATGCCATGAATGATCAGGCTGTTACCAGCATGGATATCCATGAAATATTAGAGCACTTGCCGCATCGTTATCCTTTCTTGCTGGTCGACAAGGTATTGTCCCTGGAGCTTGGCAAAGTGATTGTCGCTGTCAAGAATGTCAGCATGAACGAGCCTTTTTTCCCGGGCCATTTCCCATATCATCCTGTCATGCCGGGTGTGCTGATCGTGGAAGCCATGGCCCAGGCTGCGGCCATCCTGTCGTTCAAGACGATGGATACCAAGCCTAATGATGAGTCGGTTTACTATTTTGCCGGCATCGATAGCGCGCGCTTTAAAAAGCCGGTGTCGCCAGGTGATCAGCTGATTCTCAAGGTCAGCATCGATCGTATCCTGCGCGGTATCTGGAAATACAAGGGCCAGGCGCTGGTTGATGATGTCGTCGTGGCCGAAGCCGAAATGATGTGCATACTTAAGGCCATCGAGTAGGCATGATAACGTCCCAGGTTAAAATCCATCCGACCGCCATCATTGATCCGCGTGCGGAGCTTGATAGCAGTGTTGAAGTCGGTGCCTATACCAGTATCGGTCCGGATGTGAAGATCGGCGCGGGAACGCGCGTCGGTAACAATGTGGTGATTGCAGGCCCAACCACCATAGGCAAGAACAATCAGCTGTTTCACTTTTCTTCGCTGGGCGAGGCGCCGCAGGATAAAAAATACCGCGACGAGCCGACCAGACTTGAAATCGGCGATAACAATACCATTCGTGAATTCTGTACCTTGAATCGCGGTACTGTTCAGGATAAAGGTGTCACCCGCATCGGCAACGATAACTGGATCATGGCCTATGTGCACATCGCCCACGATTGCCAGGTAGGCAACCACACCATCTTGGCAAACAACTCTTCCCTGGCCGGGCATGTCGATATGTATGACCATGCCATCCTGGGGGGCTTTACCCTGGTGCACCAGTTCTGCAAAATCGGTTCGCATGTCATGACCGCCGTTGGCACCGTAGTATTCAAGGATATTCCTCCTTATGTCACGGCTGCCGGCTACGATGCAAAACCGCATGGTATTAATGCCGAAGGCCTGAAGCGTCGTGGTTTCAGTGCGGATAGCATTACCCGTATCAAGCGCGCATACAAGACACTGTATCGCCAGGGCTTAACCCTGGAAGAAGCCAAAGAGCAGCTGTCTTTGAAGGTGGCAGAATGCGCAGAACTCGGTATTTTGCTAGACTTTTTGAATATATCTACCCGCGGCATTGTCCGTTAAGAAAGACCTGTAGCATGCCCATCATCGGCATTGTGGCCGGAGAGTCATCCGGTGATCTTCTTGGCAGTCATTTGATCCGAGCCTTGAAAAAACAGAGGCCGGATTTGGAGTTTGTCGGCATTGCCGGCCCTAAAATGCAGGCGGAGGGGGCGCGTACGCTTTTTCCTATGGAGCGTTTGTCGATTCGAGGCTATCTGGAAGTTTTGCGCCATCTGCCAGGCTTGTTAAGACTACGCCGCCAGCTGGCCCGTGATCTGATCAATGCCCGTCCCGAGCTTTTCATCGGGATTGATGCGCCTGACTTCAACTTTGGCCTGGAGCGCAAGCTCAAGCGCCGTGGCATTACCACCGTGCATTACGTGAGCCCATCCATCTGGGCCTGGCGTCGTGGCAAGATGTCCAAAATCCAGCGTGCGGTGTCGCACATGCTTGCATTATTCCCATTTGAACCTGAGTTATACAAACAGGCGGGGGTGCCCGTCAGTTATGTGGGGCACCCATTGGCGGATATATTGCCGCTTGAGCCTGATCAGAAGCAGGCCCGCCAGGATCTCAAACTCAAGCCCGGACAACTCGTTATTGCCATGCTGCCTGGTAGCCGGCAGAGTGAAGTGCGCCAATTGGCCGCGCTCTATGTGCAGACGGCCCGAAAGATGCTGGAACACCGGCCGGATATCCAGTTTATTGTCCCGCTGATCACGCGGGAAACCCGCACGATTTTTGAGCAGGCGATTTACGACGAAAAAGCGGAAGAGTTGCCTATCAATATCCTGTTTGGCCATGCCCACATGGCGATGGAGGCGGCTGATGCCGTCATCGTCGCTTCAGGCACTGCAACATTGGAAGCAGCTTTGCTCAAACGCCCCATGGTGATCACCTATCGCATGCCCTGGCTGAGCTGGCAAATATTGAAGCGCATGCTCTATCTGCCTTATGTGGGCTTGCCCAATGTGCTGGCAGGGCGGTTTGTAGTACCTGAGCTTCTGCAGCACAATGCCACTCCCGAAAAACTATCGGAAGCGACTTTGGCGATGGTCAACGATAAGACCAAGATGGAAGAAATCAAAGCCGAATTCACGCGTATCCACCTTTTGCTGCGGCAAAATACAGAAGAAAAAGCCGCTAGCGCCATTCTGGCCTGCCTGCCATGACTGAACTGATCGTTTGCGGTGTGGATGAGGCCGGACGTGGGCCTTTGGCCGGGGCTGTCTATGCTGCCGCTGTGATTCTGAATCCAGCCAGACCGATTCCAGGCCTGGCTGACTCCAAAAAGCTCTCCGAGAAAAAACGCGATGCGCTCACGCTGGAAATCAAACAGCACGCTCTTGCCTGGGCCATCGCCAGCAGCTCGGTGGAAGAAATCGATAGCATCAATATCCTGCAAGCCAGTCTGCTGGCCATGCGCCGAGCGGTTGAGCAGCTGGGGGTTCAGCCGCATAAATTACTGGTCGATGGTCTGCATTGTCCTCAGGTCACTATGATGACTGAGGCGGTGGTGGATGGGGATAGCAAGGTGGAAGCCATTTCGGCGGCCTCCATTCTGGCAAAAACCGCGCGCGATAAAGAGTTGTACGCGCTTGATCAGCAATATCCTCATTATGGCTTTGCCAAGCATAAAGGGTATCCCACGGCATTTCATATGGCCATGCTGATTGAACATGGTGTATCGCCTGTCCACCGGCGCAGTTATGCGCCAGTCAAAAAACTGCTCTAGCGCCCGCCGCCTGCCAGCAAAAGAAACACGGTCGGCTGCCGGTGAATATCCGGCAGGTCTTGTCGCTTCCATTCTGATACTGTTCTGGTTGCGATACGTTCTGTTGACAGGCTGATATTGGTGGCAACGCAAAGCTTCGTCGTCCCCTGGCAATGCGCCAGAATATCTTCCAGCATATGCTGGTTACGATATGGCGTTTCAATGAATAGCTGGGTTTGTTGCCATTTCTGCGACTCCCGCTCCAGCTCCTTGAGGCGCTGAATCCGCGCGGCCTTGTCGCTTGGCAAATAGCCATGGAAGCTGAATCGCTGGCCGTCGAGTCCCGACGCCATCAGGCTCAATAAGATGGAGGAGGGGCCGACCAACGGCACTACCCGAATGCCTTTACGGTGAGCGAGATCAACCAGGCGTGCCCCCGGGTCCGCAATGCCGGGGCAGCCGGCTTCCGACATGATGCCTACGTTATGGCCTTGCAGCAGCGGCTTGAGCAGCTCCGGCAATGCTTTGTCTTCAGTATGCTCGTTGAGGGTGAGTAACGTCAGTTCGCGCACCGGTTTATCCGTTTTGATCAGGGATAAAAAGCGCCGCGCGGTTTTCTCATTCTCGACGACAAAGGTATCCAGCTTTCTGGCCAGGCTCACCACATCGGTGGGCAAGGCATTATCCAGTCTGTCGTCACCCAGGGTGACGGGGATTAGATAAAGCGTGCCCAGGGCGGACGAGGAGCCAACAGCAGGCGAAGTCGCGCTCATAAGATCAGTATTTCACCTGTGTGCGATAAGTCAGTACAGCCTGGCCTTCTGCGGGTATTTGTACCTTCCATGCGTACAGGTGGCTGTTAAGCTTTTTGCCAGGCTGGCTTTCCTTGAGGATTTTCCAGTCGCCCGGTA
Source organism: Methylovorus sp. (assembly GCA_035565335.1). GTDB lineage: Bacteria > Pseudomonadota > Gammaproteobacteria > Burkholderiales > Methylophilaceae > Methylovorus. Next base: position 6,258 of record DATMSO010000049.1, on the reverse strand, counting down.
TCGGTTCCTGTACCACCACGGTTACCACTTCCTTTTTCGCATTGCGTAGCACGATTTCATAAGCGCTTTCTGTCGCTCTGGCGTCTTTGCCCGGATTAGGCAGTTGCTTGAAGTCGGTTTGCTTCTTGTCGGCGTTGATGTCGAAGGCATCGCCTAGCTTGAGCCGGACGGTTTCATTACGCGCTGTGTGGTCAATATTATCTTCGCCAACAAACTGGGCGTTGCCTTGGCGATCTTTTTTGTACACACGCAAGGTGCCTTTAGGCAGAGGCATGCCCAGATGATCGGCTTCTTTATTGTCAAATTCGATAAACACACCGACTTTGAGCTTCTGGCCTATTTCATCCACGTTTGAGCCATAGTAATAATCAGCCCCCTTGAGTAAGAGCTCTTTGCGCACAGGCACCTGGCTCGCGCTGAGCAGGGCGACTTGTTTTGATTGATTTTCAGCCAGGGTGGTAGGGCGGTCCAGGCTATACAGGTGATATTCCAGCAAAGACTCTTCATTAACCGGGGCTGCGACATCCGCTGCCATTTCCGTGCGCATCATCTTCAAGGCCATCGGTCTGGCCTGCGGCGCGCGGTGCACATCACCGGCGACCAATTGCAGCTTGGCATTGCGATAGGTCGCGCCACTGGTGTTGTTCAGCGTGATCCATGAAGACAGGTCCAGCTTATCTTCTGTCGCATTCAGTTCAGCCACATAATCAGCTTTCCAGGACAAACCACCGGTCAGGTAACTGAGTTCCAGCGTTTGCTCGCCCGGCAGTTTGTTGCTGAGCTGCGTCAGCAGCGTAGGGCGGTCGCGGAGATTGGCGGGTACATCCGGGTAAACAATGCGGCCAGCAATCCCGGTTTCAATTCGATTGCCAATTTTAAGTACCGGCCCGTTGTTTGCTGACAGCACCTGCGCTTGCTCGCTGGTTTCTACACCGGTGGCGGGGTTGACCCGTACCAACTGCACGGTTTTTCCTACATATTTTTCCAGAAGCTTTTCCGGGGTCAGCAGATCAAAGTCGAAATTCTGCTCAATAACATTGATGCTGTTAGATGTGGAAAGACTGCGCAGCAATGCAGTTTCTGGACGCAACTGGGCGCTGACATCGCGCAGGGTAAGCACGCTATTGCCAGCGGGCAATGTGGTCTTCCGCTGATCTTTGATGAGGGCGAGATCTTCGTTGTAAATGGTGACGGCCACCTGTGTCTGGTCCTGCAATGTACTCAATACCTCTGGGGTATCCGCAGCCAGTGCCTGGCTTGCGAACAGGCTACTCAGGCATAGAGCTAGAACACGGTTTTGCATGAAAATCTCCTTGGGCAGTGCCCGCTTAGATAATGGATAAGCCTTCGGTCTGCAGCATGCTGATGAGGCGGATCAATGGTAACCCGATCAGGGCATTCGGGTCTGTGCCCTGCATCCTTGAAATGAGTGCAATCCCCAATCCCTCTGATTTGGCGCTGCCTGCACAGTTGTATGGCTGTTCCTTGCGCAGATAGTTTTCTATCTGGTCATCGCTCAATTGTCTGAATTCGACGATGTAGGGGACAACATCTGCCTGCATGTTGCCGGTGGCCGCGTTGTATAAACACAGGGCGCTATGAAAGGTAACCTCGCGCCCGCGCATACGCTGCAATTGCGCCACGGCGTTTTCATGGGTGCCGGGCTTGCCCATTTGGATGCCATCCAGCGTTGCCACCTGGTCACAACCTATGATCAAGGCGTGCGGATAATCTGCAGCCACTTTGCGCGCTTTTTCCTGAGCTAGGCGTAAAGCGGTTTCTTCCGGCTTTTCATGGGGAAAAGCAGATTCATCGATGTCGGGAGAGCAGCAGCTAAATGGGATATCCAGTCTGGAAAGCAGCTCACGACGGAATGGCGAGGAAGATGCGAGGATTAATTCAGCGGACATGGCTCTACTCTTTGACCAATAAAAAAGCCGACAGATAGTCACACTGCCGGCTTGTTATGGATGATGCTAAGCTTAAGCGGGCTGAATTTCCAGCAGGGATTCATCAGGCGTGACACTGTCGCCCTTGACCACATGAACGGCGACTACAATGCCGGACTTTGGCGCCTGGATTTCATTTTCCATTTTCATGGCTTCAATCACCAGTACCGCATCACCGGCATTCACCTGATCACCGGCCTTAACCTTGACTTCCACGATCGTCCCCGGCATGGCGGTGGTTACGCAACCGACATGCGATGGACGTGGGCGACCGTTAGTGCTGCTGGTGTTGGTTGATGCTTTTTTGCGACCGTTGCCATTGCTGCTGTTGCCATTGCTGCTGTTGCCATCGCTGACTTCAATTTCGCTCAGGGTTTCAACAACCACTTCTTCAGCCACGCCATCAACAGAAACATAGAAGGGGCGCTGATCTTCACCGGCATGACCACTGCCAGTCAGTTTGATGTGGAATGTCTCACCATGCAAGGTGACATTGAACTCATGCGGCGCATAGCGTGCAGCCGAGGTGGCGGCGGCTTCTTTGTTCAACAAGGCTTCGGGCTTCAATGTACCTGCATTACGTTCCTGCAGGAAGGTTTTAGCCAGGTCAGGGAACATGGCGTATGTCAGTACATCTTCTTCAGTCTTGGCCAGGCCTTCAGATTCGACACGCAATTTATCCATTTCGGCATCAAGCAGATCGGCAGGGCGGCAGGTCACGACCTCGGCATCGCCCACCGCCAGCTGTTTCACGCCGGAGTTGACGGTGCTTGGTGCTTTGCCGTATTGGCCCAGCAGGTAGTTTTTCACTTCATTGGTGATCGATTTGTAGCGTGCACCCGTCATGACGTTTAGTACCGCCTGAGTACCCACGATTTGCGAGGTCGGCGTGACCAGGGGAGGGAAGCCCAGATCTTCACGGACACGGGGAATCTCAGCCAGTACTTCGTCCATGCGATCCAGCGCGCCTTGCTCTTTCAGCTGGTTGGACAGGTTGGAAATCATGCCGCCTGGGACTTGATTTACAAGCACGCGCGTGTCAACGCCTGTGAAGGCGCTTTCAAACTGCCAGTATTTTTTACGCACTTCACGGAAATAGGCGGCAATTTCTTGCAGCTTGCCCAAATCCAGGCCGGTGTCGTATTCGGTACCTTGCAATGCCGCCACAATACTTTCGGTGGTAGGCAGGCTGGCGCCTTCAGCAAAGGATGAAATGGCGCCGTCCACAATTGCGACGCCATTATCAACGGCACGCAGGATAGACATGCTGGCCAGGCCCGACGTGGCGTGGGCATGCAGGTGAATCGGCAGATTGGTAGCGGCGCGCAGCTCCTTGACCAGTTCGCCGGTGACTTCCGGTGTCAGCAGGCTGGCCATGTCCTTGATGGCAATGGTGTCACAGCCAAACGAAGCAAGCTCTTTTGCCAGTTCAACAAAGTAAGGAATGCCATGCACCGGGCTCGTGGTGTAACTGATGGTGCCTTCCGCGTGCTTGCCGACTTTTTTCACGGCTTCGATCGAAGTGCGCAGGTTCCGCAGGTCATTCATGGCATCAAATATACGGAATACATCCACGCCGTTGTCTGCAGACTTTTGCACGAATGCACGGACTACGTCGTCCGAGTAATGGCGATAGCCCAGCAGATTCTGGCCACGCAGCAGCATTTGAATAGGGGTCGATGGCAGAGCCTTGCGCAAGCGCTTGAGGCGTTCCCATGGGTCTTCTTTCAAATAACGTACGCAGGCATCAAATGTAGCGCCGCCCCAGGCTTCCAGTGACCAGTAGCCAATGGCATCAAGTTGTGGGCAGATGGGCAGCATGTCTTCGGTGCGCATGCGCGTTGCGATCAATGACTGGTGGCCATCGCGTAAAACTACATCAGTAACATATACTTTTGCCATATTCTTAACTTATCGCTTCAATATTAATACGGGTTCTATTTAGATGCCTTCGTGCGCTGCAATGGCGGCTGAGATGGCGGCGGCGATCAATTCGCGCGGGAGCTTGGTTTCGTAATTGACCAGTTCCGGATGAGATTCCACAAAGCTGGTGTCGAACTTGCCACTGCGAAAATCAGGATGATTAAGAATTTCCTGATAATAAGGAATCGTCGTTTTAACGCCATACACCACCATGTCGTTCAGCGAACGGCGGCCGCGCTCAATCACGCTTTCCCAGTTGAGGGCCCACACGGTGAGCTTGGCGCACATGGAGTCGTAATAGGGCGGAATAACATAGCCACTGTACATGGCAGCATCCATACGCACACCTGGGCCGCCTGGAGCATAGTAGCGGGTGATTTTGCCAAAGCTGGGCAAGAAGTCTTTTTGCGGATCTTCAGCATTGATGCGGAACTCCATGGCAAAACCACGATAGTGCACATCTTCCTGCTTGTATTGAAGTTTAAGACCATCCGCAATACGAATCTGTTCCTGCACGATATCAATACCGGTGATGGTTTCTGTCACCGTGTGCTCTACCTGCAGGCGGGTGTTCATTTCCATGAAGTAAAAGCTGTTGTCCGAATCGAGCAGAAACTCTACCGTGCCGGCATTTTTGTAGCCGACGGCTTTGGCAGCCTTCACCGCAAGCTTGCCAATATATTCACGCTGCGCATTACTTAATTGCGGCGACGGGGCTATTTCAATCAGTTTCTGATTGCGACGCTGAATCGAACAGTCGCGCTCGAAAAGGTGAATTACATTGCCATGGCTGTCTGCCATGATCTGTACTTCAATATGTTTGGGGTTGACCACGCACTTTTCAAGGAAGACTTCCGGCTTGCCAAAGGCTTTGCTGGCTTCCGAAATGACGCGGTCGTAATTGCTCAGTAATTCTTTTTCATCATTGCAGCGGCGAATCCCGCGGCCACCGCCACCGTTGGTGGCTTTCAGCATGATGGGGTAGCCGATTTTTCGCGCAAGGGTGCGAGCTTCTTCAAGATCTGCCAGGTTCCCATTGCTGCCTGGTACGCAGGGAATGCCGGCCTTGATCATGGCATTGCGCGCCTGGATCTTGTCGCCCATCTGGCGAATGACCTTGGCGTCCGGACCAATGAATTTGATACCGCGGCGGGCACATATCTCCGCCAGCTCAGGATTTTCAGACAAAAAGCCATAGCCTGGATGCAACGCATCGCAACCAGAGGCGACTGCCAGGTTAACGATGTTATGCGCATTCAAATAACCCACGACCGGGTCTGACCCAATGTTATAGGCTTCGTCGGCTTTCTTGACATGTAATGCGTGGCGGTCGGCATCGGAGTAGATGGCGACGGACTTGATTCCCATTTCTGAACATGCGCGAACGATGCGGACTGCAATTTCACCGCGATTGGCTATAAGTATTTTTTTGATCACGCTTTGAGACCTGATTTTTTGACACAGAAACATGCAAATTATATCATGCGCCCCTATGGCTGCACAGAACATCATCAATAGCATTGAGTTTGCGCGAAAAGCGCTTGAAATTCATGGTACAATCCCGGTTTCGCAATTTCCGCGCCTCCAGGATGTCTATGCATCCGCCGATGGTGCGCTGAATTGGCGCTTGCTGGGGAATGTTAACGACGGCAAACCAACACTGCAGTTAATGGTGTCCGGGGATCTGGGTTTAACATGTCAGCGTTGTCTGGAAGCCATGTCATACAACATCGACATTTCGACATTGTATTACTTGGTGCCAGATGAGGATGCTATTCCGTCAGAAGAAGAGGATCTCGATGACAGGGATTACCTGGTTGCTGAAACGCATATGCAAGTGTCGGAATTGATAGAGGATGAGGTGTTGCTGGCAATGCCGCTGGCACCCAAGCATGAGCAGGAAGATTGTGCCGTGAAGGGCGATCGTCTTGAGCTGGGAAAACCTAATCCATTTGCGGTGTTGCAGGATTTGAAGTCCGGAAAACACCGGGATTAATTAGTTAACAGGAGTAGATCATGGCAGTTCAACAAAACAAGAAGTCCCCATCGAAGCGCGGCATGCACCGTTCGCACGATTTTCTGACTAACCCACCATTGGCTGTTGAGCCAACCACAGGTGAAACTCACCTGCGTCACCACGTAAGCCCAAGCGGTTACTATCGTGGTCGTAAGGTTCTGCCTGCCAAGGGCGAGTAAGTTAGTATCAAACAGATGCGCCGGTTCTGATAAAGAATCGGCGCTTTGTTTTTATATAAAAGCCAATTAGTACATGGATATCACAGTTGCTGTGGATGCCATGGGCGGCGACCACGGCCCTCATGTCACCGTTCCTGCTGCGCTGCAAGCGTTAAAGCAGGATGCTGAAATCAATATCGTTCTGGTTGGA
>DATMSO010000048.1:0-4375 GCA_035565335.1 Methylovorus sp. | reverse complement strand
AACTTGATTAGGATTATCCATGGCTAATAGCGCACAGGCGAGAAAACGTGCCCGTCAGGCAGTTAAGCAACGCGCCCACAACGCCAGCTTACGTTCCACTCTGCGCACCGCGATCAAAAAGATCATCAAAGCGGTTGAAGCAGGTGACAAAGCTGCCGCACAAACTGCTTACATCGAAAATGTAAGCGTGATTGATCGCATCGCGGACAAGAATATCATCCATAAGAACAAGGCCGCTCGCCATAAGAGCCGCCTGTCAGCCTCTATCAAGGCCATGGCATAATATTCAAGCTGCAATCAAAAAAAGCCGAACAGATGTTCGGCTTTTTTATTGCCTGCTCACTTACCCTGTTTCATCATCCGGCCGCGGCGACGCATCCTTAAGCCTGATCAAATACCCAGTGAATGCCTGGGGTAAAACCAGCGCCCACAAAGCAAATGAGGGCGCCAACTTCGCGCCCTCATCCATTCATTCAAGCCAATGCTGTGAGCTACAGCCTTATTTGCCTACTCCTAGCGCTTCGCGCGCCTGCATCGCCAGATCATAGGCATTTTCTGCACGGGCATCCACCACGGTGAAGTGGCCCATTTTGCGCCCGGCACGGGGCTCATGCTTGCCGTACAAATGTAGCTTGAGCGCGGGCACGGCAAAGGCCGCAGCCCAATCTGGCTCGCCATCCTGCCAGATATTGCCGAGAATATTCACCATGACGGAGGGGCTGTGCAAACGCGCATCACCCAGCGCATGTCCTGTGAGTACACGCACTTGCTGCTCAAACTGGTTGGTCACGCAGCCATCCAGGGTATAGTGCCCGGAATTATGCGGGCGGGGCGCAATTTCATTGACCAGAATCTGCTCGCCGCAGACAAAAAACTCAACCCCGAGCACGCCGACATATTCCAGCTTCTCGGCAAGCTCAATCGCCAGCGCTGTGGCTTTTTCGCGCAAGGCATCACTGCAGCGGGCTGGTGCAATGCTAACATCCAGAATACCGTTCAGATGGCTGTTTTCTGCAGCGGGAAAAGCCGCTACATTGCCATGCGCATCCCGCGCCAGCACGACAGAAACTTCCAGATCCAGCGCTAGCATTTTTTCCAGCACGCAGGTTTCGCCGCCAAACTGCTCAAAAGCGGCTTCCGCTTCCTGGCGACTCGCCACACGCGCCTGCCCCTTACCGTCATAGCCAAAGCGCGCCACTTTTAAAATTGCCGGATAGATCCCGGCATCCACGGCATCAAAATCCGCGGCGGATTCGATCACATGGAATGGCGCCACCGGCAGGCCGGCATCGCGAATAAAGTTTTTTTCCATGACGCGATGTTGCGCCGTGGCAACCGCCGCCGCCGCCGGGCGAACGATACGGGTCTGTTCAAAAAACTCAAGCGTTTCAGCCGGCACATTCTCAAACTCGGTGGTAATGGCAGCACAACTTTGCGCCATCTGCTCCAGCGCTTCTCGATCATCGTAAGCCGCACACAGATGCACGTCGGCAATCTTGCCTGCAGGGCTGTTCAGATCGGGGTCCAGCACCGTCACCCGATAGCCCATCTCATGCGCTGCAATGACAAAAAAACGGCCGAGTTGGCCGCCGCCCAGCATGCCCAGCATGGCTGGCGGCAAAATCTTGGAAGAGAGTTCAGCTAGTTTCACGCTTAAGGTTGCTCCGATAAATGCATGGCAAATACTTTGTCGGTCTGGGCCGCACGGAAGGCATTCAGCTTGGTCGCCAGTGCGGCGTCCTGAGTGGCAAGCATGGCAATGGCGAACAAGCCGGCGTTAGCCGCCCCAGCCTCGCCAATGGCAAAGGTCGCCACCGGGATACCTTTGGGCATCTGCACAATGGAAAGCAGGGAATCCTGCCCTTGCAGGTGTTTGGAAGGAACCGGCACACCGAGCACCGGCAATATGGTCTTGGCCGCCACCATGCCAGGCAAATGCGCTGCGCCGCCGGCACCGGCGATGATAACTTTGATGCCACGGCCAGCGGCCTGCTCGGCAAATTCAAACATCAGGTCAGGCGTGCGATGCGCCGATACCACGCGCGCTTCATAAGCTACGCCAAAATCAGCCAGCATTTGCGCCGCAAGCCGCATGACAGGCCAATCACTATCTGACCCCATGATGATGGCGACTTGCGCCTGTGTTGTAGACATGGAAGCTACCTTTACAAAAGAATAAGATTATCGCGATGAATCAGTTCAGCTTCATCCACATAGCCCAGCACCTGGGCAATATCCGCACTGGGTTTGCGCAGGATACGCGAGGTTTCACTGGCGCTGTAATTAACCAGGCCGCGCGCAATCTCGCGCCCCTGCTGATCAAAACAGGCGACGGCCTCGCCGCGCTCAAAACTGCCCTCGACTGACAGCACGCCAATAGGGAGCAGGCTCTTGCCATCTTCACGCAGCGCTTTTACGGCGCCATCGTCCATCACCACCTTGCCGGAAAGACGCAGGTGATCTGCCAGCCATTGTTTTTTTGCCAGCAATTTAACCTGCCCCGCCTGCAAATGCGTACCCACGGCTTCACCCGCTGCCAGCCGCACCAGCACCTGCGGTTCGCGCCCAGAAGCGATCACGGTATGGGCACCACTGCGCGCGGCGCGCTTGGCCGCCAGTATCTTGGTCAGCATGCCACCGGTACCGACACTGCTGCCAGCACCGCCTGCCATGGCTTCCAGCTCGGGAGCACCGGCGACCGCGTGATGAATGAATTGAGCATCGGGTTTTTTGCGTGGGTCTGCAGAATACAGACCTTGCTGATCGGTCAGGATGACGAGCGCATCGGCTTCAATCAGATTTGCCACCAGGGCACCCAGCGTATCGTTATCGCCAAAGCGGATTTCGTCGGTGACGACCGTATCGTTTTCATTGATGATGGGGATGACACCAAGGTCAAGCAAGGTGCGCAGGGTACTGCGGGCATTCAGATAGCGCTTGCGGTCTGCCAGATCATCGTGGGTCAGCAACACCTGTGCTGTGTGCAGGCCATGCTTGCTGAAACAGCTTTCGTACATCTGCACCAGGCCCATTTGCCCTACCGCGGCCGCAGCCTGTAGCTCGTTCACCGCCTTGGGCCGCTTCTTCCAGCCCAGCCGCTGCATGCCCTCTGCCACTGCACCGCTAGAGACCAGCACGACCTGGCGCGATTGTTTGACCAGATGAGAAATCTGGTCGGCCCAGGCGGCAATCGCCTGACGATCCAGCCCTTCGCCATTATTGGTGACTAGACTGGAACCCACTTTTACGACAATACAGTCAGCCTCAAGCAGCAGGGAGTCCATTTTGATCCTCTTCGGCGTGCTCACCCGCGCGTACAGATTCGATATGTTCCATGATGGCGTAAGTCAATTCCTTGCAACCCATGCCCGCTAGTGCAGAAATGGCAAACACGCGCCCTTCCCAACCATAGTCACGCACAAACTTTGCCACGACTTCGGCGCTGTCCGACAGCATGTCGACTTTATTCAACACCAGCCAACGGGGCTTTTGATAGAGCGATTCGTCGTATTTGCGCAGCTCTTCCACAATGGCTCGCGCTTCCTTGACGGGATCGACGGCCTCATCGAAAGGAGCTATATCCACAAGGTGCAGCAGCAAACGCGTGCGTGCCAGATGGCGCAGAAACTGGTGGCCCAAACCTGCGCCTTCCGCCGCGCCTTCGATCAGGCCAGGAATATCAGCAATGACAAAACTGCGATTGGTATCCACCCGCACCACCCCCAGGTTTGGATGCAGGGTAGTAAAAGGATAATCCGCCACCTTGGGCTTGGCGGCGGACACTGAGCGGATAAAGGTCGATTTGCCTGCATTCGGCATGCCGAGCAAACCGACATCGGCCAGCACCTTCAGCTCAAAATAAAGCTCAAACTCTTCACCAGGCTCACCCTTGGTACATTGACGCGGGGAGCGGTTCACGCTGGATTTGAAATGAATATTACCCAGGCCACCATTACCACCTTTAGCCAGCAAGGCCTGCTGACCATGCTCGGCGAGGTCGATCAGCACTTGCTCAGTGGCTTTGTTGCTGATCACGGTGCCAACCGGCACGCGTAATATCAGATCCTCACCACCAGCGCCATACTGATCAGATCCACGGCCATTTTCCCCACGCTGTGCGCGGAAGGTGCGGGTATATCGATAGTCCACCAGGGTATTAATGTTACGGTCAGCGATCGCATAGATGGAGCCACCGCGGCCGCCATCCCCGCCATTGGGGCCACCCATAGGCTCATACTTTTCGCGCCGGAAGGTGGCTACGCCATTACCGCCGTCGCCGGCGTAGACCTTGATGGTTGCTTCATCTATGAATTTCATGTTTTCCAGTCAATCTCAATATCGACAAGCGCGGCTTATTATAGCAAGCCGTTTTTTC
>DATMSO010000047.1:0-70583 GCA_035565335.1 Methylovorus sp. | reverse complement strand
TTCTTGGCTTCGCTGATTTTCTTCAGGTTATCCAGCCCGCCCTTGTAAACACCAGTGATGGTTTTGACGGCATCCGCATTGCTTGCGCCTGCCGCATTGAATGTGCCTTTCCAGGTAACCTTGGTTTTATTGGCACCGGCGGCATGCACCGTGTAGGTGGAGTGATAGTCGCTCACCGGCAGAACGCCCTCAAGAATAGTGTAAGAATAGGTGTGCTTTTTCGCGTCATATGCTTCCAGCTTTTCCTTCAGCTTTCCACCATCCGGTAGTGTGATTACACGTACGGCACCTACCTCATTATTGCTGCCTTCAACGATCTCGGTCTTGGTCGCGGCCGGATGCCATGCACCCAGATCGCCAAAGTTGCCCGATGTTGCCCAGACATCATCTGCCTTTGCATTGATTTCGATAGATTGTTCTACCTTCAGGCTGCCGGCTGCCATTGCGGCCCCAGAAGAAATACCAGCCAATACCAGCCCTGCCAATACTGCGTGCTTCATCTCGTGCTCCTCTTCTTGGTTGTCGTAATACATACTAGTTAGTATGTATGTACCATACTAACTAGTATGTTTATTTTTCGCAACCACTCCTTTGTTGCATCGCATCAATTTCATTGCATCAGCATGGCCCCTGGCTTGGTGATCTGAGAGTAAAGCCCCGCATGCTCGCGCCTGGGGGCCGCGCTCACGGCCTTTCTGGCAGGCCTTACGTCGGGTCAGCATCGCCCTTTGGGGTAATGTCGAAATTCCCCAATCCTGTGCATCATCGCTAACTAATCAAAATAGCTAAAAAAAGAGCGCACCTCATAACGATGTTTTCCTGCTTTCGACTCTCGTGCAAATGACAACAACCACCAAGCGGTCAACCATGAACTTGGCGGGCTAACCATGGAGGCGTGCCGACATCTGCCCGCGAGCTCGCGTATTAGCCCTGACAGCCCGAATCCATTTGCCTCTTCTCTGGAACATCATCTCGTGACGTTTGTATATCAGCAGTCTGCCTTGGTTAAACAAAGATTCACCCTTGCCCGATGCGAAGAAAGCATCTGTGTCAGGCTTGCGCTTCGGGGCATCGGTTTTGTGATGCTGCTGTTGCCATTGCTGTTTCCTTCGCGGATGGGTCTGGCGGCCAGCAATATGGAAGAGCCAGCCTTCGGTCTGCAGCAGTTATGGGCCATTGCCAATTCCCCGGATGGCTATCTGTCGATTGCACAGCCGGCAGCGCTTGCCGAATTTGTCGGCCAGGACCCCATAGACAGCTTGTCGCTGGAGCAGACCCGTACTCTTGCTCATGAGGCAAGTTTTTCTCTGGGCGCTTCACGTTCAAAGTCGGATGCCGCCGCCAATCTCGCCCGGGCGGCTTATTCAGGTGTGCTGCCTTCCCTGAATTTGCGTACTGCCCGTGGGCGTGAGCATTCAACGCCTTCTTCACGTCTGGATGACAGCACAGGCGAGCCACTGACGGAGAGCACCCAGATCCGCAAAGAGGTCTATGCGGTCCTCAGTCAGCCTTTACTGGATTTGTCCGCCATTTCGGAAATCCGCCGGACAGCCGCGGTACGGCGCGCCTCCGAGTCGGATGAGAGCGGGGTGCTCGGCGATGTCAGTTACGATAGCTCAGCTGCATTTTTCAATGCAGTCGAGGCGGCGTTGGCACTGAAGCTTGCGCTTGCGCAGCATGAGCGCCTTGAGCGGCTGGGGATCTGGATGTCTGCCAGAGCTGAGGCCGGTGGTGCTAGCGGCGCTGACCGCGAGCGCATCAAGGCACGTGTGCTTGCTGCCAAGTCCAATGTTGAAGAGGCCACATCACAAGCCAATCAGGCCAACATTACCTTGAGCCAGCTGATAGGCACCATACCGCGTCGGCTGGTCCTTCCCGATCCTGCACGTTATGCGCCGGTTGGCTCGCTGGAGGAAGCGTTGGCCCTGGTGCCGCATGGCAATCCGGCGGTAGTGACCGCCCGGGCCAATGAAGAAGCTTCCAAACAGGAGCGTTTGGGCTATTGGGCGCGCTTTACCCCTACCTTAAAGTTCGAGCTTTCCACCACCAATATTGATAATGCCGGCGGCGTCATGGGCTGGCGAAAAGATGAACGTGCCATGCTGGTCATGAATATGTCCCTGTTTTCAGGCGGGGACGATTATTTCAAACAGCGGGCCGCCTTGAATAAACAGCAACAATATGAATTCGAGCGGCTTGATTCGGAGCGTAACGCCCGCCGCAGCCTGCAAATCGCTTACAGCGGCTTGAGCTCTGCCCGCCAGCGCATCAAGTCCCTCACGCAACAAGCTCAGGCCCAGGCAAAAGTGGTGGAAGCCTTTGATGCCCAGCTCGCCATCACCAGTCGTAACTTGCTGGATGTGTTTGATGCCTACCAGCAGTATTACCAATCCCAGCTCGACCTGGTGCGCACCAGCGTGCAGGCGATTCTGCTTGAACAGCAGATCCTGCGTGTCACCGGCAGGCTGGCGTCTGCTGTCACCTTGGGCAAAGGAGAATAGACATGGCAGGCGGTTCTTCACGCGAACAGAATTATTGGCCGGGGTTTGTTGATGCATTGACCAATGTGGTGCTGGTCATGGTGTTTGTGATTGTGGTGTTCGCCATCTCGATTTTCGGCGCGATGGTCAAACTGTCTCATGCGCAGCTTGAGCGGAATGTTGCCGAGCGTATGCGTCAGCAGAATCAGGCCATGCAGATATCGCTGCAACAGGCCCAACTGGAAGTGCAGCGCCAGCGTGCCATTGCCGAGCAGTTAAGGCAGGAAAATGAGCAGCGTGTTTCGACGAGCGCGACCCATACCCCGCAAACCTCGGGCAATGCAAGCCCGCACCGGAGTAAATCACAGCCTGCCGCTCCGGTCGTAATTTCCGGAAAGATGCCCAACATCAGCGTGAGCTATGCCTATGGAGTCACCACGCTTGAAGACAAACTTCTGAATGTGCTGGATAACGCCATCGGCGATTTCAGCGGCGCGGGTCAGTGGCATGTGGTCATGGAAGCCACCATGGCGGAGCCCGCGCCCAGCGAAGCCCGGCGTCTGGCGTTTTATCGGATTGCGGTCTTGCGCGACCATCTGGTCACCAAGGGCATACCGCCCAGCCATATTGAAACCGTCATCCTGGACACACCAAGCCAGGATGACCGCAGTCATGTCAGCATCCAGATAAGGCCGCCGGCATGACACCGGACTTACGAAATCTCGCTGATCGCATGGCTGCTCGGCATCGCTTGCAGGCGGATTTGTTGCAGGAGCTTCGTACGCCGCGTTATCTGATCACGCTGATTGCCGCCATGCTGGTGTTGCTGATGCTCTGGGCGGCATGGGCGCCGGTCAGGATGGTCGTACGTGCCGAAGGCCGCGTTATTCCCTCAACGCACAGCCAGGTGGTGCAGCATCTGGAAGGCGGCGTGGTGCTGTCGATTGATGTGTCGGAAGGCGAGTTCGTGCAAAAAGGCGATTTGCTGGCGCGCATCAGTGATGTACAAGGCGCTTCGCAAATGGGCGAGCGTCGGGTGCGAGAAAAAGCATTGCTGGCCAAGGTGCTACGACTGAAAGCCGAGGCCGAAGGCAAAGCCATCGCCGATTTTCATGCCGTCGATTCCTCGGATGCCATACGCGCAGAGCGCGATGCTTTTCTCGCCCGCCGCCAGCGCCTGGAGCAGGATCAGCGCGTTGCGACTGAGCAGGTGGCACAGAAACGTTCCGAACTGGCAGAGCTGCTGGCGCGTCGCGGCAGCCTGGCGGTGGAACTGGAACTGGCGCAGCGGCAACAGCAAATTTCCAACGAGATGATGCAGCGCGAAGCCGCATCCCGACTGGAGGTGCTTGAAGCCCAGGCGCGTGTGCAGCGGCTGCGTACCATGGTGTCCGATGCCGATACTTCGCTGCCCCGCTTGCGCGCTGCGGTGGCCGAGGCCGAAGGTCGCAGCCGTGAGCTGGAATCCCGATTCCGTGCCGATGCGCGTACCGATCTGACTTCGGCCCAAACCGACCTCCAGCGCGTGCAGGAGGAGCTCAAAGCCAGCCATGACCGTGTGGAGCGCACCGAGCTGCGGGCACCCGTTTCCGGCGTGGTGAATCGGGTGAATGTAACGACTGTTGGCGGCGTCATTCGCCCCGGGGATCCTGTGGTCGAAATCACGCCTTCGGATGAGCATATTGTGGTCGAGGCGCGAGTACGCCCGGCGGACCGCGCCGAATTGCATGCCGGCCTGCCGGTATATGTGCGCCTGTCTGCCTACGATTACGCCTCTTTTGGCACCACCCGGGGCCGATTGGCTGAAGTGAGTGCGGACACGGTGCCGGATGAGCGGGGCGAGCGCTTTTATCGCGTACGCATCGGCCTGGATGGCAATCAGCGCGCGTTTGCTGGTCGACCTATCGTGCCTGGCATGGTCGCCACTGCCGATATTGTGGTGGGCAGCCGCACGGTGCTTGCCTACCTGATTTCGCCTCTAACCCGCTTTGCTCGCGCTGCCTTCAGTGAGCCCCGGTAATGCATTTATCTTCCACCTGGATGAAGCCCCTTGATCATGAAAACTCTCAAGTCCACGCATAAAAAACATCTTATCTTTACGCTTTTGCCTCTGGCGACGACCCTCACCGGGGCATGCATATTCCACGATTTTGTCCTGCACTCCATACGGACCAGTATCGTCATCAACAGCATCATCATTGCGGCGGCGGCTGTGGGGGCCATGCTGATGATAGTACGCATCAGGGATATCCGCTGGGAGTGGCAGGTGTTTGAAGACTTCGCGGATGGCGGCAAAGATGATCAGGCGGCGGTATCCGGCAAAAGCAAATCGATTGCTTCCCACCTCATCGCACGCGTACAGCACATCCGTTTAACGCAGCAGGCCTCCATGATGCAACAGGGCCAGGTGCAAGAGGCGCTGGAATACATGGAGCATATTCTGGAGCGCAGGCAGGAGGCCGCACAATATGTGGTCGGGCTGATGATTGCCCTGGGGCTGCTCGGCACATTTATAGGCTTGCTGGAAACGCTGGTGGCCGTGGGCAACCTCATCGGCGGTTTTGCCAATGCCGATACCTCGCAGAACATGGATCAGGCGCTTACCCAGCTGATCGGCACACTGCAATACCCTCTCACCGCCATGGGGACCGCTTTCAGTGCTTCCATGTTCGGTCTGCTCTGTTCCCTGATGCTGGGCATCATGATGCTATCGGTGCGGGCTTTCCAGGTGGAGTTCATGCAGTATGCCCGCGGGGTGATAGAGCATGTGATCGCCGAAGTCAGTGAGAGCGGCCCTATGCACGCGGAGGTCGACCAATCGCTATTGCAGGCGCGTATGGACGAATTGCAACGCCTGCAGCAAAGCTTGCAGGGCGAGGTGCGCGCACTGGTCAGCCAGGGGGCAGGCCAGGAAGCACGCCTATCCCGGCTATTGGATGCGATGGACCGCATTGTCGCGCTCTCCGAAAAAACCGAGCATAAGGCCGAGAAGATGAATACGCACCTGGCTTCCTTGCCTGCCCTGGTGCAGTTGACGGACAGGATGGGCCATTCTGTTGAGCAACTGGCGGCGGCGGTGGTGCATGCACAGCGGCAATCGGATATGCAGCACCAGAGCCTGGCGAAAAGTCTGATCCAGCAGTCAGGCATGCAGGCTACGCAGCTGGAGCAGACATATGCCGAACATGCGCGCCATAGCCATCAGATGTTCAGTGAAATGCTGGAGCAACGGCTATCCGCGATTGAGGAGCGCAATGCGGAGGCGGGTCGGGCGCAACAGGCCGTGCTGAATCAGCATGCCATTTTCGAACGTATTTTCAATGCCATTTCAGAAGCCAATGCGCTGACGATGTCGATGATGGAGCGTCAGCACGCCATCGCAGAAGCGCATACCCAGGCCACGCGCGAGCTTCACCAGGTGGTGGTCGATATGCTCAGCCAGCAAATGGCAAGCACCGCCAACATCGAGGCCGGCCTGACGAGTCCCGGTCATATCCAAGTCATGAGCGACATTGGGCAAGACATCGCGCGTGGTTTCGAGCGGCTGGAAAGCGAGTTGCGTGTGGGTTTGGCGGCAATATTGGCGCTGCACCGCCAAACGGTGCGGCAGCAAGGGATGGCTGATTCAACGGTGAAGGAGAAATTCTGATGGCTGCTCGACTGATGGTTACCAACCACGATGGCAAATTCAAGCTCCCTTTCGCTCAGAGCGAAATAGCCCATGTATCGGTACTGGATATCGATTTAATTGTGGTGCTCAAGTCCGGTGAGCGTTTTGTGCTGGTTAGCGGGGCACTGGATGCCATGGACATGCAGAAACCGGAAGGGCTGTTTGCGGATGGCTCCACCATCCTGCTGAGCAAATTGCTGGGCATGGTGGGCGAGTTCGGGACGGCATTTGCCGATTCGCCCATGGCCTCTTCCGATGCCGATTCCGTTCATCAGTCAGTATCGGTTCCCAAACAGCCGGCCCCCGAGCAGCAGGAGCCTACCGATATCTCCAAAGCCGACATTCCCCCCGCAGCGCAGGCGGAGGATATTCAGCCGAAAGACAACGCTCCGGCGGATGCCCTCAAAATTGTCAGTGAGCAAAGCAGCCATCAGTCGATTGCCCAGCTTACCCCGGAAAAATACGATCCGCAGATCACGCTGCCGATCGAGCGGGCAGGTAGTGTGCCGGTTCCCGTGCATTCGGTGGGGCCCGCTGATATAGGCACATTTACCCTGTTCAATATCACCGGCCAACGTACGGATGGGGCCACCATATACGGTGCTGGCGGCATACCATCCAGCGATGTCGATGCCAGCTTTGAAGCACAATCCGCCGCCGAGACCATTACCGGGACGGCGGGCGATGATGTTATTTATGGCGACGATGCCCAGCGCCTGGGCACGGGTTATGCCAAGGAAATGTCCATTACGCTGAATAATGCCAAAAGCGTTACCAGTTATACGGTCAGCGGGCTGCCATCCGGTTTTACCTTTGAGAATGCTACGCAAAATACCAACGGCACCTGGTCGCTCAATCTACCCACTACGCAAACCGGTTCATCTTTCGATGGCACTTACGTCATTGCCAATAACCTGCTTTACCCGACCACGCTGGCGATGGACAGCACAGGCTTTGCCAAAAGCTTTGTCCTGACCATCACTATTTCCGTGATTGACCTGTCAGGAACCCCGGTCAATTTTGTGATGACGGCCACCGTGATCGTCAAGGATGTCACCTCTCCCAGTGATTTGCTGGTGAACTCCGGCTCGGACTATACCTTTGTCCTGCCTGCCCGCGGCCTTGCCAATATCATTGAAGCGGGCGATGGCAACGATACCCTGTATGGTGCTGCCGCCAATGATATTCTCGATGGCGGTCAGGGGGCGGATACCATGGTCGGCGGGCGCGGCAATGACACCTACTATGTCGACAACAGCAGCGATGTGGTCACTGAAAACGCCGCCGAAGGCACCGACCTGGTATTCAGCACTATCAGCTATACCCTGGGTGACAACGTCGAAAATCTCACCCTGACCGGTACCAACGCCGGATTGACGGCCACTGGCAATAGTCTGGATAACGTGCTGACCGCCAATAGCGCAGGCAGCACGCTGTATGGGCTGGCGGGAAATGACACTCTGATCGGTAGTGCCGGTGATGACATTCTCGATGGTGGTACTGGCACCGATAGCATGGCGGGCGGTGCGGGCAACGATACTTACTACGTTGACGATAGCGCAGACACCATTACCGAAGCCGCCAATGCAGGCACTGACCTGGTCTACAGCACGGTGACTTATACCCTCTCCAGCAACGTCGAAAACCTGACCCTGACCGGCACGACCGAAGGTCTGACCGGCACCGGCAATAGTCTGGATAACGTGCTGACCGCCAATAGCGCAGGTAGCACGCTTTACGGCCTGGCAGGTAACGATACGCTGATCGGCGGAGCAGGGGCCGATATTCTGGATGGCGGCAGCGATGCCGATAGCATGGCGGGCGGTGCGGGCAACGACACCTACTATGTCGACAACACGGGCGATGTGATCACTGAAAATACCGGCGACGGCATGGATCTGGTCATGAGCAGCATCCGTTATACCCTGGGCGACAATCTGGAAAATCTCACCCTGACTGGTTCGACGGCGGGGTTGATTGGCACGGGTAATACGCTGGACAACATACTGACTGCTAACAGCGCTGGCAGCACGCTGTATGGTCTGGCGGGCAATGACACCCTGATCGGCGGCGCCGGTAATGACATTCTGGATGGCGGTACCGGCACCGACAGCATGGCCGGCGGTGCGGGTAACGACATCTACTATGTGGACGACAGCGCAGACAGCATCAACGAAACCGCCAATGCCGGCACCGACCTGGCCTACAGCACGGTGAGTTATACCCTCGCCAGCAATGTCGAAAACCTCACACTGACTGGTGGGACGGCAGGCCTGAGTGCAACCGGCAACTCCCTGGACAATGTACTGACGGCCAACAGTGCCGGCAGCAGTCTATATGGCCTGGCGGGCAATGACACCCTGATAGGCGCCGCCGGTAATGACATCCTGGACGGCGGCACCGGCACCGACAATATGGCAGGTGGCGCCGGTGACGACACCTACTACGTAGACGATAGCGCAGACTCCATTACCGAATTGACTGGGGCTGGTACCGACCTCGCCTACAGCACCGTCACCTACACGCTCTCCAGCAATGTCGAAAACCTCACCCTGATCGGCACGACGGGGGGGCTGGCCGGCACCGGCAATAGCCTGGACAACATCCTGACAGCCAACGGTGCCGGCAATACACTTTACGGTTTGGCGGGTAATGACACCCTGATCGGTGGCGCCGGCGCCGACATTCTGGATGGTGGCACTGGCGCCGACAGCATGTCAGGAGGCGCTGGCAATGACACTTACTATGTCGACAATACTGGCGATGTAGTCACCGAAAACACTGCCGAAGGTACCGACCTGGTGATGAGCAACATCAGCTACGCGCTGGTTGCCAACGTCGAAAATCTCACCCTGACCGGCACCACCGTTGGTCTCACGGGCACAGGCAATACGCTGGATAACGTGCTCACCGCGAATAGCGCCGGCAACAGTCTTTACGGTTTATCGGGGAATGACACCCTGATCGGCGGCACGGGCGCTGATATTCTGGACGGAGGGCTGGGCGCCGACAATATGGCCGGGGGCGCCGGCGATGATACTTACTATGTGGATGACGTGGGCGATGGGGTTGCCGAAAATGGCGCTGAAGGTAACGATCTGGTTTTTAGTACCATCAGCTACACCCTGGTGGCCAATGTTGAAGACCTCACGCTGACCGGCACCACCGCCGGTCTGACCGGCACAGGTAACACCCTGGACAACGTACTAACCGCCAATAGTGCGGGCAGCACGCTGTATGGTCTGGCCGGGAACGACACCCTGATAGGCGGCGCCGGTAATGACTTACTCGATGGCGGCACCGGTACCGACAGCATGGCAGGTGGCGCCGGTGACGATATCTACTACGTGGACGATAGCGCAGACACCATCGCCGAATCGACGGCGGCCGGCACCGACCTTGCTTACAGCACTGTCACCTACACGCTATCCAGCAACGTCGAAAACCTCACCCTGACCGGCACCACGGCCGGTCTGACTGGCACTGGCAATAGCATGGATAACGTTCTGACCGCCAACACTGCTGGCAGCACATTGTATGGTTTGGCCGGCAACGATACTCTGATAGGTAGCATCGGTAATGACATACTGGATGGTGGCACTGGCATAGACAGCATGGCCGGTGGCGCGGGTAACGACACCTACTATGTGGACGATAGCGCAGACACCATTACCGAATCGACGGGGGCTGGTACTGATCTCGCCTACAGTACGGTGAGTTATACCCTTTCCAGCAACGTTGAAAACCTGACCCTGACTGGCACCACGGCCGGTCTGACTGGCACAGGTAATACCCTGGACAACGTGCTTACGGCCAACAGCGTTGGCAGCACACTCTATGGTCTGGCAGGGAGTGATACCCTCATTGGTGGTGCTGGCGCCGACATTCTGGATGGCGGCACCGGCGCCGACAGCATGTCAGGAGGCGCTGGCAATGACACTTACTATGTCGACAATACTGGCGATGTGGTCAGCGAAAACACCGCCGAGGGTACCGACCTGGTGATGAGCAGCATCAGCTATACCCTGGTTGCCAACGTCGAGAATCTGACCCTGAACGGCACAACGGCAAGTCTGACCGGCACGGGCAACAGTCTGGATAACATCCTCACAGCGAACAACGCCGGCAGCACGCTGTATGGCTTGGCGGGGAACGACACGCTCAATGGCGGTAGCGGCAATGACATACTGGATGGTGGCACCGGCATCGACAGCATGGCGGGCGGGGCGGGTAATGACACCTACTATGTGGACGACAGCGCAGACACCATTACCGAAGCGACCGGTGCCGGTACTGACCTGGTGTACAGCAGCGCCACTTACACTCTCTCCAGCAATGTCGAAAATCTCACGCTGACCGGCACCACCGCTGGTATGACCGGCACAGGCAATACGCTGGATAACGTGCTCACCGCCAATAGCGCCGGCAGTACCCTTTATGGCCTGGCGGGTAACGACACCCTCAATGGTGCCGCAGGCAATGACATTCTGGATGGTGGCAGCGGAAACGACACCATGGCCGGTGGTGCGGGCAATGACACCTACTATGTCGACAGCACCTCCGATGTGGTGACCGAGGGCAGCGGCGCGGGCACGGATATTATTTACAGCAGCGTCACTTACACGGTATCGACCAATGTGGAAAACATGACCTTGATCGGTTCCACTGCCGGTTTGGTTGCTACCGGCAATACCGTGGCCAATGTGCTGACCGCCAATAATGCCGGCAGCACACTGTATGGTTTAGGTGGCAATGACACCTTGATAGGCGGCGATGGTGCGGATGTGCTGGATGGTGGTACCGGCAATGACGCCATGTCCGGCGGGGCAGGGAACGACACCTACTATGTGGATAGCACCACTGACACTATTACCGAAGCCGGCGGTGCCGGCACGGATCTGGTGTACAGCACGGTGACTTACACCCTCTCCAGCAACGTCGAAAACCTTACCCTGACAGGCACCACGGCTGGGCTCACCGCCACCGGCAATACCCTGGACAATGTGCTTACGGCCAACAGCGCCGGCAGCACGCTCTCTGGCCTGGCGGGCAACGATACGCTGGTGGGGGGCGCGGGTGCCGATACGCTCAACGGCGGCACCGGTGCTGACGCCATGGCGGGCGGTCTGGGCAATGATACCTACTATGTGGATGATGTCGGGGATGTTGTCACCGAAGCCACCAATGCGGGCACTGACCTGGTCTATTCCTCCATCACCTATACCCTGGCGATAGGCGGCAATGTTGAGAACCTGACCCTGACCGGCACGAATGCGATCAACGGCACCGGCAATGAGCTGGATAACGTGATTACCGGAAACAGCGCGGCCAATATTCTGAGCGGAGGGGCCGGCAACGATACCCTGAACGGCGGTACGGGCGCCGACACCATGTATGGCGGCATAGGCAACGATACCTACTATGTCGACAATGTTGGCGATATCGTGACCGAAGCCGCCAACGAGGGCACCGACCTGGTGTATTCCTCCATCACCTATACCCTGGCGACCGGCAGCAATATTGAAAACCTGACCCTGACCGGCACTAACGCCATCAATGGCACTGGCAATGAGCTGGATAACGTGATTACCGGAAACACCGCGGCCAATATTCTGAGCGGCGGGGCCGGCAACGATACCCTGAACGGCGGCACGGGCGCCGACACCATGTATGGCGGCACCGGCAACGATACCTACTATGTGGATAATGTGGGCGATGTGGTCTCGGAAAACCTCGGCGAGGGCACCGATCTGGTGTCGAGCAGCATTAGTTATACGCTGGCCGCCAATGTGGAAAATCTGACGCTCAGTGGCAGCACCGCCGGACTCGTTGCCACGGGCAATACCCTTGATAACGTGCTGACCGCCAACAGCGCCGGCAGCACGCTATATGGGCTGGCGGGCAACGATACCCTGGCGGGCGGTGCCGGGGCGGATATTCTGGATGGCGGCACAGGCGCCGATGCCATGGCCGGTGGCCTCGGCAACGACACCTATTACATCGACGATGCGGGCGATGTAGTTACCGAAGCCAGCGGCGCCGGTACGGATCTGATCTGCAGCAGCATCTCCTGCATCCTGGCGGACAATGTCGAAAATGGCACCCTGCTGAACAACACCGCAGCGCAATCGCTGACCGGTAACACTCTGGATAACACACTCACCGCCAGCACCTTTGCCGATACGCTGAGCGGCGCCGCCGGCAATGATCTCATGGTGTTGAACAGCAGCAATTATCTCAGTGCCATCATCGACGGCGGTACCGGTACGGATACCCTGAAAATCACTGGTCTCGCCAGCAATACCCTGATCAACCTCAGCTCGCTGGCGTCGCATGTCACCACCACGGAAGCGCTGAACCTGGCCGATAGCACCAGCGAGTTTGTCAAGATATCCGCCTCTGCCATCCAGAGCATAGTGGGGCAGGGCACCAGCTCCATCTTCAGTCTGGTGCTGGACTCCGCTGACAGCATCGTCATTGAATCCGGCAGCTATTACACCACCAATGCGGGCGGCTCCGTGTATACCTTCTACAACGCCGACCCTACCCTGGGAGGCGCGACCCAGATTGCGCAACTCAATGTCAGCACCGCCTAGCGCCGCGCCCGACATGCATTCCGCCGCGCAGGTTTCTCCGCCGCTGCAGTTGCAGGTGTTGCGCGCCATTGCGCCCTATGGCATCGAAATCGGGCTGTCCAGTCTCATCATCAATGCCTGCGGTTTGCTGATGCCGGTGTTTTCCATGCTGATCTACGACAAGGTCGTGGGCAACGGCAACATGGAAACCCTGTGGACGCTGGTCGCCGGCATGCTGCTGGTGTTGGTGCTGGAATTTACCCTGCGCACCATTCGCGCATATGTCATGCAACGCCTGGCGGCGATGGCGGAGCTGCACATGGAGGGGCGCTTTATTGATCGTTTGCTGGGTACCAACGCGCAGCAGGTGGCCGCTCCCGGTGTGCTGATGTCGCGATACCGCGATCTTGCCAATGCACGCGATGGCTTGTTTGCGCAATATGCAGTGGCCGCGGCAGACCTGCCTTTCCTGTTGCTGTTTCTGCTGGCGCAAGGCTTTATCGGCGGGTGGCTGGTGATGATCCCCGTGCTGTTCGCCTTGCCTATTCTTCTGGGGCAGTGGCTCAGCAATAAGCCTGAGCGCGATTACAGCAGTCGCGCATTGGGTGTGGCGGCGCGCAAGGCTTCCCTGCTGTCAGAGCTGGCGGGCAATCTTGCCTTTTTACAGGTATCTTCCTTGCGCCATGTCTTGGCAGGTCGCTGGGAGACGGAAATGTACCAGGGCGCGATCTTGCGCGGTCGCCAGCGTTTCTGGCAAACCGCAGGGCAGGCCTGGGTCGGCATGTGCATCGGGCTGGCGTCGGTCACCTTGCTCGCTGTCGGCGTTTACCGGATTGAGGCCGGTGCCATCAGTGTCGGGGCGCTGATTGCCTGCTCACTGATTCAACTCAGGGCCATGCTGCAGTTATCGTCAGCGGCTTCACTGGTGCTGGGGTGGAAAGACCTCAACCGCACGCAAGCCGAACTGGATGCCGCCGCACAGCCCGATGTGCCGTCGACGGGGACGCCGATGATGATGGCTAAAGGTGAGGCACATTTTCTGGTTTCGCAACTGAGCTGTCGCAGCGAGGATGGCAGCATCATGCTGGATCAGGTCAACCTCGATATCGCCCCCGGTGAACGAGTCGCCATCATCGGACGGCCGGGGTCGGGCAAGTCGACCCTGTTGCGCTGCCTGGCGGGGATACAGTCACCTACGGAAGGGCAGGTATTGCTGAATGCTTCACGCATGGCCTCGCTAGAGCCTGATGCAAGGGCACGCGCCATTGCCTATAAGCCCCAGGTGCCATTCCTGATGGGGCCCACCTTGCAAGACAATCTTGGTCATCTGCAAGGTTTGCGGGCAGAAGAAGCTTTCCACCTGACCGGCCTCGCTGCCGCCCTGAAGAGTGGCGAGCTGCGGCGGGATCAGTCTTTGTCCGCCGCTGGCGGACACCGCTTGTCCGCAGGGCAATGTCAGATCATCGCGCTGGCAAGAAGCCTGAGCGATGATGCGTCGGCATTTCTGCTCGATGAACCGACGGCCGGCGTGGATGGTGAAACGGAAGCAAAACTGGTCGAGGCTGTGGATACCTTGACCCGCGGCAAAACCGTGATTCTGGCAACGCACAGCCTGCCGCTGTTGCGGAGGATGGATCGTATCGTCGTTCTGGAGCGAGGCAAGATTATTGCCAATGGTTCTCCCGACCGCCTGCTGCAGCCGGCCTCGGCATAAGCGTTAGCCCACTGCCGGCGTCAAGGCAGGCTGCAGTCCTGGCTGTCAGATATCGTTGCTGCTGTTCAGGCCAGGGTTCAGGGTTTCTTCTTCCTCGGTCTTATCAAAATCGCCATGCAGATGCTGAGCGTGTTCCCGGGCTTGAGTGCCAGCCATGCGCCTATGGTCTGGCAGTACGCCGCTAGCAAGCACAATCTGGCAGATATGCTCCAGTCTTTCGATGTGCTCGAACGCCGCCCACGGATCGCGCCCCAGCGCGATTACTCCATGCCGGTCCAGCCCGACAATATCCGCCGACACATGCCCATTGGCCTGCAGGTCCAGCGCCTGGCAAGTCGCCATCGCCAGCTCCAGACTGATGGCAGGCACGTTGGGGACGTTGGGCGCCACGCGCGTGTAACGATGTATCTCGGGAAAATCCAAAGACAGCGCCTGCAGGTCCAGCCCCGCATACATGGCGGCAATGGTATAAGTCGGGTGCACATGGATGATGGAGCGGGTGTCCGGAATCTCCATCAGCAGCCGTCGATGCAGTTCGATCTCGCCGCTGGGTTTTCCGCCTTCTTCCGGGTTAAGGCGCACCAGCGAGTGGTCAGGCTGAAACTCCAGCTTGATCAGGCTTTCCGCTTCCAGCCGGTGTTTTTTCGAGCCGGACGGGGTGACATATATCCAGTTTTCATTTTTGCGGCGCACCGATCCATTACCATCGCGGGTAGAGATCCAGCCGCGGTTGTAACATTCTTTCAGTACATCGCATATTGCAGTAATCATGAGCTTGTCCGGTTAAATTTGTTTGACTGATCAGCGGAGCTGAGTTCAGTTTTTATTTTGCTATGCGCATTAGATCGGGTATCTGCCATGCCCATGAGTGCGTATCCAGAGTAAGGCGTGATGGCTTGCGGATGTGGCAGCTAGTAAAGCCTGCAGCTTGCTAGCTACCATATCACGCTTCACAAGGTCGCCAGCATGCCTATGACGGTGAGCGCCATGGCTGCGGTGGCAGCCCAGCCCAGCCAGCGCAGACGCGGGTGCAACGTATGTGCGCCCATGATGCGGGTGCGCGATGCCAGCAGCATCATGACCACCATGATGGGAACAGAAATAACGCCATTAAGCACCGCTGCCCAGAACAGCTCCTTGACCGGGTCCATAGCCGTGAAGCATAGAACAACGCCACCTATGGTCGCCGCCGCGATCACACCATAAAACCCGCGGCCTTCTTTCTGCATCAGCTTGGAGTTCAGGCCTTCCTGCCATCCGACGGCTTCGGCTACCGCATAGCCGGCTGAACCGGCGAGCACGGGAACGGCCAGCATTCCCGTGCCTATGATGCCCATGCTGAACAGCACAAAGGTAAATTCGCCAGCGACCGGTCTAAGCGCTTCTGCCGCTTGTGCTGATGTCTGAATGTCCGTCACCCCAGCGGCATGCAAGGTGGCTGCCGTACTCAGAATAATGAAAAACGCGATGAGGTTGGAAAACGTCATGCCGATGATGGTATCCAGCCGGATATGGCGCAGCTTGCGATGCACCTCGTCTTCGGTGTGCGCGGGTTGCCCCGCGGTTTCTTCCATTTCCTGTGCGGCCTGCCAGAAAAACAGATACGGGCTAATGGTGGTGCCAAATACCGCCACGATCATCAGCAGCATATCGTGCTGAATGTGGATGCCGGGATGCAGAATTTTCCCCATCACCATCCCCCAGTCCAGATGCAGGCTAAACACCACGGCCACATAGGATAGCAGCGCCAGTGTCAGCCATTTCAGCCAGCGGACATAGGTCCGGTAAGGCAGGAAGACCTGCATCAACAGGCAGGTCACGCCGAAGCCCACGGCATAAAGATGGGAGGAGCCGCCCACCAGTAGTCGCAGTGCCTCTGCCATGGCGGCAATATCGGCGGCGACATTCAGCGTATTCGCCACCAGCAGCATACTGACCACGGTGAGTAACACCCAGCGCGGGAAGCTGGTTTTGATATTAGCCGCCAGGCCTTGTCGCGTCACATACCCAATGCGTGCGCTCACCATCTGAATCGCCACCATCAGCGGCAGGGTAAACACCATGGTCCATAACATGGAATAGCCAAACTGCGCGCCTGCCTGAGAGTAGGTCGCGATGCCGCTGGGATCATCATCGGCGGCGCCTGTGACCAGGCCGGGTCCCAGTTTCCCAAGCGCATTTTGCAAACGGCGTTTTCTGATCATGTTCGGCAATCTTATCCTCAACGGGTAACAGCAGGCGTACCCAATATAACGCAAGTGAAAGTGCTGGCGCCTACGGTAATTTTTATCGACCAGTGTCGCTCAATTTGCCGTTTTGTTGCCAGGTTTTGTCTGCCAGGCATGCCGAAATTCTGTCGTCGTCACACGACGTGAAAGACCGGGAAAAAATCCCGAATTAATTTGGGATTTTATCTGTACTTTGTTTGTGAGCTTTCTCTGACAATCGCTGCGCTTTTCGTAAAAGTAAACCTATAAAAATCAGTGGAGAACAATCAGTGCAGAACAAACATGAGCGTGAAATGAAACGTAAGGGGATAGCGCTGGCCGTCGCCATGGCATTGCCCATGATGGTGCTGGGCAATCAGGCAGTTGCCGGCTGTACAACAGGCTCGGCACCGGGAACCGACGCCAATAATGTCACTTGTACCGATGGCAGCCGCTACAGCAATCCGGCAGGGTCATCACTCAGCAATACCGCGACCATCTCGACCACGGGTACGACCACCAGCGTGGTGCAGATGGAGGGGAATGGCAATACCTTTGTGAACGCAGGGACCTTGTCCAACGATTCCGTCTATACCAACACCACGGCCAATGCCTCCCAGAAGTATGGCGTATACATCGGGTCAGGCGCGGCCACCGGCGATGAAGTCAACCGCATTACCAATACGGGCAGTATCAGTGCCACCATCAGCGATGCCAATATGCTGACCAACAAGACACGGCTGAATACCGCAGCTGTTGTTGGTGTGGGCACCGATGTTGAAGGCGAATACACCCTGAAGAACTCCGGCACCATTACGGCAACGCATAACGGCGTGGGCCGGGTGAATGGTGTTGAAGTGGGTGGCGATGTCGAGAGCATGGTCATCAACAACAGTGGCACGATTGAAGGTGTGCAATCGCATGCCATTACCAAAACAACCAGCACGGCAACTTCTTTTCAGGGCACGGTGACCCTCAGTGATTCCAGCACGACCACGGCGGCCAATATAGGGGTCGCTGCCGGTATCTATTCCGAAGAAGAAGCAGCAAGTGTCACCATTAACAATAGTGGTACGATTTCCGGCGTTGGCACTTACGCCAGCGGCATCTATACCCGCGCTTCTGAATCAAGCATCACCAATACGGGTGTAATTTCTGGCACCGCGATTGGGGTTGCGCAGGTTTCTGATAGCGGTGAAGTCCGTACTATGACGCTCAACAATAGCGGCACCATCAATGGCGATGTTCTTTCCGTTAACGGCGCAGCCATGCGCTGGTGGTCCCTTTCCAACGGCGAGGGTACAGGGGGTGCTACGATTGATTCTCGCCTGAGCATCAACAGCCAATGGGGTCAGGCAGACAGCGCGATCAGCAATAGTGGCACCATCAACGGTAATCTTTATTACAGCAATGGCACGCACAGCCTGGTCAACACCGGCACGCTGACAGGAAACATTGATCTCGATCAGCGCAACACCACCTGCAGCAGCTGCAATACTTCCAGCGCCGGTGACAATACGGTCGGTGGCACCTCAGGTGTGAGCAGCAACTGGACCGTGGTCGGTACCAAGCAATTCACCTTTGAAAATGCAGGCGAGTTTGATGGCGACATGCTGATTCATACTGCCTCCACTACAGCATCCGGCAGCCTGGTGGAAAGCAGCATCACCCTGATCCCTACTATTCTGGGTAGCGGCGCTGGCAGCAGCCTGCTTAACCCTTCCGGCAACATTGCCGGCATGGGCAACACGCTGAATATCGTGACTTCCGCCGGTGGTAGCGAAGCCGACATTACCCTGGCACCCAAGGTGGCAAGTGGCGTCGTGGTGAAAAACGGCGAATTTTTTACCGTCGCCAATACCTATCAGCTGAATGGGTCTACCGTGAGCGCGGGCACTAGCAATTTACCGCAGGTCAGCAGCGCAAACAGCCTGATCAACTGGAGTGCTGAGGTCAACGCCAATGGCAGCCTGGTGCTGGAATCGGCGACAAGCACCGCGGGTATTACCGGCCTCTCGCAAGGCGGACGCAATGCCCTGAACAACCTGCTGACGTTTGATAGCTCGCTTGGCAGCCAGGTGCAAAATCTGGACGGCGATGCGGCGGTGCAAAAGGCGGCGGAGCAGTTGAAACCTGAGGTGAACAACGCGGGTTATCAGGCAGTCATTTCCGCCACCGACAAGGTGTTCGGGCTGATCGGTCAGCATCTGGAAAACATGAATGTCGCGCAGCTTGGCGGCAAGAGCGGCGTTGCCACCGGCGAACAGGCTGCATCCTCCGGTATCTGGTTCCAGACCTTTGGTTTCCGTGGCGATCAGGACAAGCGCAAGGGCGTGGATGGCTATGACGCCGATGCCTTCGGTTTCGCTGCCGGTGCGGACACCTTGCTTGCCGATGGCAATACCCGTGTCGGTGCCGCCATCAGCTACGGTAATTCTGATGTCAACGGCAAGGGCGTGACTTCCTCCAACCGCGTGGATATTGATAGCTACCAGGCCACCCTCTACGGCACCCGTCTGCTGGATGGCTGGTACTTGAATGGTGCCCTCGGTCTTGGACGTCATGAATACGACAGCCGTCGTGTGATCATCGACAATACCGTGAAAGGCAGCCATGAAGCCTGGCAATATACCGCCAAGGTGGATGCCGGCATGCCGATCAGCGTAGGCAAGTCCTCGCTGATTCCGGTGGCCTCGCTGACATACAGTCGCCTAGATGAGAATGGCTATACCGAGCATGGCGAAGGTGCTTTGCGCATCAGCGGACGTAATACCGATTCGTTCCGTTCGGGCCTGGGCGTGAAAGCGATTGTGCCGCTGGAAATTGGCAGCCTGAATTCGGGTATTGAGCTGCGTGCGTTGTGGCAGCATGAGTTTGCCGATACCGAGCAGGATACGACCGCACGCTTTGCCGCGGGTGGCAGCACCTTCCGCACGTCGGCAGTGAGCCAGGAACGCGATAGTGCCAATCTCGGCATCAGCTACCGTATAGTTGGCAACAATACGCTCAAACAAAGCTTGTTGTTGAGCTACGATGCTGAAATCCGCAGTCAATATCTGGGCCAGACAGCACTGCTGCAAGCCAGATTTGATTTCTAGGCAGCGCTTACTTAACGAGTGTCAGCAGAGCGGGGTGGCAACACCCCGCTTTTTTTTGGATCGCACCATGGAAATATCTTCATGCTGAAAACCTGGGGCCTGGCAGCCTGCCTCCTGATACTCACTGGCTGTGCTGCCGCACCAGCGGTGAGCCCCGGCATGCTGCAGTCAGCGGGCATGACCTCACGGCAACTGCCGGTGGACGGCTTTGTGCTGCAGAGCTATGTACGCCTGCCGCATCCTGATCGCCCGATCCGGGTATACATCGAAGGCGATGGACACGCATGGGCCACGCGCTGGGAGCCGGCAGCGGATCCGACACCGCGCCATGCCATCGGCTTGCAGCTTGCGCTGCTCGATCCTCTGCCCAATGTGATTTACCTCGCCCGGCCCTGCCAATACACGCGGCAGCAAAGTCCGGCTTGCCAGGCAGCATACTGGACGGACAAACGTTATTCGCCGGAGGTAGTGACGGCCATGAATCAGGCGCTGAACCAGCTGCTGCAGGCCATTCCTTCGCCACAACTGGAGCTGGTGGGCTATTCCGGCGGCGCGGCGATCGCGGTGATGCTGACCGCCCAGCGCCACGATGTTATCAGCCTGCGCAGCGTAGCGGGCAATCTCGACTCCGAAGCGGTCAACCGGTTTCATCATGTGAGTGCCATGCCCTTGTCGCAAAATCCTATCGACGATGCAAGCAGTGTGGCACATCTGCCGCAGCGGCATTTTATCGGCGGGCGCGATCGCGTTATTCCGCCGTCTATCAGTGCCGGGTTTCTCATGCGTACGGCCTGCCGTGTCGAGGGCAGCCAGGTCAACGTCGACGATGCAGACCATGAACACGGCTGGCAAGCGGTATGGCCGGGCTTGCTGGCCATGCCTCCGCAGTGCCTGGGCACAGGCACTGCTCCGCAAGACCAAAAATAAGCAGTTGCTGAGCTTGAGTGATCATTCTAGAATGATCACTCCAAACAATGTTCAGCCAGCATTGCAATTCCAGCCTGACTGAATTCAGAACGAAGCGTACAAAAAACGGACATACTCACACTGCCCGGCGCTGGCAACAGCAGCACGGAGCATTCTAACGGGGCGGTATTTTTAACTGGAGCCGGGGCTTTAACTAGCGCCGGGTATGGTAATAGAACGTGCGAATAGAACTGGCCCTGCGAACACGACGGGCCTTTGAAACAGGACAACTGCGATCACGATGATGCGCTTCACCCGGACCACGCCTCGATGAAAACCTACCGCCATCTGGTGGCCTGTGAGCATTGCGATAGCGTATACACACGTGCCGCAATAGCCCCGGGGCAGGTTGCGCGATGCCCGCGTTGCGACGCGGTTCTGTATCGCGCCAGCCGGCTGGATGTGGATCGCTGGTTGGCCCTCACCATCGCCGCGGCCATCGTGTTTGTCATGGCGAATGTTTGCCCGGTGATTTACATCAGTTTCAAGGGGCTGCATAACGAGGCCACGCTCTGGGCATCGGCGGCAGCGCTGGCGCATGGCCGGGCAGCGCCGATCGCGGTGCCCACGGCCATGTCCATCATCATCGTGCCTTTTCTGCAGATCAGCCTGTTGGCATGGGTGCTGATGTATGCGCGGTTTGGCAAGCGGGCGCCGGGCTTTGAACGCGCTATGCGCATGCTGGCGGCATTACGGCCCTGGAGCATGGTGGAAGTCTGTCTGCTGGGCATACTGGTGGCGGTGATCAAGCTGTCCGGTTTCTTGCAGGTGGCGCCTGGCGCCGGCATCTGGGCCACGGCCGCGCTGATGATCTTGCTAACGTTGATAGCCAACCGTGATGTGCACTGGCTATGGGAAATGACCGACCCCGCTCGCGCCGCCGAAGAGGCCCACGCATGACACGGATTGTGTCGGCGCATCGTCTAGGCGTGGTCAGTTGCCATGCCTGTGGGTTGGTATGTGAGGATATTTTGCCGCGTGAGGCAACCGCCGGTTCTCTATCGCATGCAGCAGATGGAATGAAAGAAAGCGATATGCCGGTCGCGCGCCAGCAAGTCGATTGCCCGCGTTGTGGCGAGCCCTTGCACCGGCGGCGTCCCAACAGTATTGCGCGGGCCTGGGCGCTGCTGCTGGCGGGTCTGATTTTTTATATACCGGCGAATGTGCTGCCGGTGATGTACACCAGCCTGATGGGGCGGGGCAGCGAAAACACCATCATGCAAGGCGTGATCGAGTTCTGGAAGTCGGGTTCTTACGGCATTGCCCTGGTGATTTTCATTGCCAGCGTGCTGGTGCCTTGCACCAAGTTTCTGGTGCTGGGGGTCTTGTTTGCGACCTCGCAACGCCGCAGCCGCTGGGCTATGAAAGAGCGCGCCAGGCTATATCGTCTGGTAGAGCTGGTGGGCTACTGGTCCATGCTGGATGTGCTGGTGGTTGCCATCGTCGCCGCCCTGGTCAAGTTTCAGGGGCTGAGCGACATTGAGCCACGCATTGGTATTCTTTTTTTTGGCATGGTGGTCATCATGACCATGCTTTCTGCCATGAGTTTTGACCCGCGTTTGATATGGGATGGTGATAACGAATGAACAACACAACCGACACATCGCTGCAACCCGGACAACCGGCGATCCGCCGCCGACGCTGGGGCATTTCGCTGATCTGGATCGTGCCTATCGTCGCTGCGCTCATCGGCGTTTCCATGCTTGTGCACGCCTGGCTGTCCGAAGGGCCAGAGATCACCATTCTGTTTCGTACCGCTACCGGACTGGAGGCGGGCAAGACCCCGATCAAATACAAAGATGTCACTGTCGGCGCTGTCACTGATATTACCCTCAGTGAAGATGGTACGCATGTGAAGGTCAAGGTGGCCCTGATGCAAAGTGCCAAAAGCCTGACCAGTAAGGATAGCCGCTTCTGGGTGGTGCGCCCGCGCATCGGGGCCGGCGGAGTTTCTGGTGTCGACACCCTGCTTTCCGGGGCGTATATCGGCGTCGACAAGGGCCACGCAGAGGAAACCGCCAGCGAATTCACCGGCCTGGAGATGCCGCCGCCCGTGGTGGGGGACATGCCAGGCAAATCCTTCGTCCTCAAGAGCGAGGACCTGGGTTCGCTGGATATTGGGTCACCCGTCTATTACCGCCGTATTCAGGTCGGGCGCGTGGCGTCCTATCAGCTGGGCGAGAGCGGGCGCGAGATCAAGTTGCAGATTTTCATCGATGCGCCTTATGACCGCTATGTCACCACCGATACCCGCTTCTGGAACGCCAGTGGCGTGGATGTCTCGCTGAGCGCGGACGGCCTCAAGCTGAAAACACAGTCGGTAGCGACCATCGTCGCCGGTGGCGTTGCCTTTGCCGAGCCCATGGGCAGCCAGGCCAAGCCGGCTAAGCAGGATAGCGAATTTACCCTGACCGCAGACCAGGCAACGGCCATGGCGCCGCCTGACGGCCAGGCGCAATATATACAGCTCAAGTTCGACCAATCGCTACGCGGGCTGACCGTGGGCGCGCCAGTACAGTTTTCCGGTGTCGATCTGGGGCGGGTGGTGTCCATCAACCTCGATTATGATCCGGTCAAGCATCGCTTTCCCACCGTGGTGGGCGTGTTGGTTTACCCCGAGCGTATGGGGCGGGTGCTGGATAAACTGCCCAAACTGGAGGGTGACAATGACCGCCAGGCCGCGATGTTCATGCATACCATGGTCAAGCAGGGGCTACGTGCGCAAGCGCGACTCGGCAATATCCTGACCGGGCAACTCTATATCGCCATGGATTTTGTGCCGAATGCGCCTAAGGTAGATATCGACGTCAATGCGCGGCCCATCACCATGCCGACCGTGGGCGGCAGCTTTGATCGCATGCAGGAACAGATCGCCCATATCGTGACCAAAATCGAAAAAATGCCCCTGGATTCGATTGCCCAACATCTGGATGCCTCGCTGGTGAATCTGGACAAGACCCTGACTCAGGTCAACACGCGCCTGTTGCCAGAAACCACCCAGACGCTGCAGCAGACCCGCAAAACCATGGAGGATGCCGGACAGACCATGCAGCAAGCCAGACAAACCCTGAGCGGGGTGGACAATGTGCTGGCTGACGATGCGCCGCTGTCGCAGAATCTGGGACAAACCCTGCAGGAAGTTCAGCGTACCTCGCGCTCCTTGCGTGAGCTGACCGATCTGCTGGGCCGCCACCCCGAATCGCTACTGCGCGGACGCCCGGCCGACCCCAACCCGCCCGCCAAATCCGCCGCGCCCACGCCACCAGAGGAAACCAAGCCATGATCAACCGCCGAACCCTGAGCTGCCTGGCCGCCCTTGTTCTAGGGGCCTGCGCATCCTCACCCCCGGTCCACTACCATACGTTGCTGGCCCCAGTGGCGCCAGCGTCGGTCGCGCCAGCGAATGCGCCTTTCCTGATTGAAGTGCTACCGGTCGGCATTCCTCCGCAGCTGGATCAGTCCCAACTAGTGGTCAGGCAAGGTCCCAGCCAGGTCGCCGTGGTAGATGGCGAGCGCTGGGCGGGCCCACTGGCGGATGAATTCCGCAATGCGCTCTCTGCTCAGTTAACCCGGCGCCTGCAAACCCAGGATGTCGCCGGGCTGACGGTACCCAAAGATAAGCCCGTGCTGCGCATCAAGGTGCAGGTGCGCCGTCTGGATGCCTGGCCGGGCCAGATGGCACAACTGGACGCCGACTGGAGCCTGGGCCTGGCGCATCAGCCGGGCAATCCACGCTTCCTCTGCCATGGGCAGTTCCAGGAGCAGGCAGCCGGCGGCTATGCCGAACTGGTGCAAGCCCAGCAGCGCAGCATCGCCGCGCTGGCGGAACGTATCGCCGCGCAGGCAAGCACCTGGGCAACCAGCCAGACCGCAGCGTGCCAGTAATGAGCGCGGAACACCTCATCATGCATGATCCGCATGCGGCGTCCCCCACCGCGGTGACCAACTTACCGCAGGCGCTGGACATTCGTCCCATCGCGCATAATTCGCCGGAATATCACACTGCCGTCGCCCTGCGCCATGCCATTCTGCGCGCGCCACTCGGTTTGCACTTCACCCCCGAGCAGTTGGCGGCAGAAGCCGACGCTTGGCATCTCGGCGCCTATCTTGTCGATCGCCTGGTTGGCTACCTACTGCTCAAACCGCTCGCATCCGGCGAACTCCAGATGCGCCAGGTTGCGGTAGACGCTACGCTGCAAGGCCAGGGCATAGGCCGCCGTCTGGTGAGCGATGCCGAGTCTAGGGCACAGCAGCATGGTATGACGGCGATACGACTGCATGCGCGCGAAAACGCCGTGCCGTTTTATCAACGCTTGGGCTACGAGGTGCAAGGCGAGCCTTTTATGGA
Source organism: Methylovorus sp. (assembly GCA_035565335.1). Classification (GTDB taxonomy): domain Bacteria; phylum Pseudomonadota; class Gammaproteobacteria; order Burkholderiales; family Methylophilaceae; genus Methylovorus. The sequence continues at coordinate 45,525 of DATMSO010000047.1, read as the reverse complement.
AATCGGCCTTTTGCACTGGCGTATGGCGAAGCAACTCTAGGCCGTTGTCAGGGTCAACTGTTGCCGTGACAACAGCGCGGATGCAGAAAAACTGCTGACAGAGGAACAGTCGCGGCGTGTTTTTTCGGTAATATGCCGGTCTCACGCAGTTTTTCCTCAGGCATGATCCTTGCCACGCATTTGAGGTTGATTAATTTATTGAGTGGAAACAAACATGGCAAATATTATTGGGGTGTCAGGCAGCATTACCAGCCCATCCAGAACCAGAGCTCTGGTCGAAACCATTGTGGCCAAGGCCAGCCAGCGGCTGCATGCTTCAGGTGATGTGGTTGATATTGCGCAACTGCTGGATGTGCTGGGCACCACCGTCAGTTTTAACAATTTTCCTGAGGCGATTCAGGCCGCGCACGACAAACTGCGCAACGCCGAGCTGATCGTGATTGCAAGCCCGGTATACAAGGCCTCGTACACCGGTCTGATGAAGCACTTCTTTGACCTGCTCGACCCCAAGGCGCTGAATGGCAAGGTGGCGATTCTGGCGGCCACTGGCGGCAGCGACCAGCATGCCTCGATTCTGGATTACCAGTTGCGCACGCTGGCCAGTTTCTTCGGCCTCTATACCGTGCCAACAGCGATTTATGCCAAAGATTCGGAATTCACCAATTACCAGTTAACCAGCGAAGCGATTGAGCAGCGTATTGATGTGGCGCTGGATCAGGCGGCTTTATTGCTCGCCCGTCCCGTGCCTCAAGCCTTAGTTGCCTGATCAGGCCTGCGGCAATATGCCACATTCCCACGCGCGGGCTTTTCTATAGAATGGGTCTCGCTAAAGTAGGGAGAAGATGGCTGGGGGATTCGCCGCCCCCAGCTATTTTTTTTAGCTTGTCAGGCTAGCTTCATGGGCTGACAGCATGGCGTCAAACTCGGCAATCGGCAGCGGTTTGCTTAGCAGGTAGCCCTGATAGGAGTGGCAGCCCATGTCAGCGAGAAACTGGCGGTGCTGCTCCGTTTCCACGCCTTCGGCTATCACATGCAGATGCATGGCTTGCCCCAATGCCACCAGCGTTTGCACGATGGCCACATCGTTGGCATCGGTCAGCATGTCGCGCACAAACGATTGATCAATCTTGAGCTGATCCAGCGGTAGTTTCTTCAGGTAGCTGAGCGAGGAGTAGCCGGTGCCGAAATCGTCCAGTGACAATCCCACGCCTTTTGCTTTCAATGCATGCATTTTGCGGATGATGTCGTGCACATCGTTCACCAGCATGCTCTCGGTCAGCTCCAGCTTGAGCAGGGCCGGGTTGATGCCCGAGCGTTCTATCACCGACACCACCTGGCTGACATAATCCGGCTGTTTGAATTGCAGGGCGCTGACATTCACTGCGATCGACAGATGCGCCGTCGCCGGGTTTCTGGACCATGCCATGAGTTGTGCGCAGGCCATGCCCAGCACCCAATGGCCGATGGGCAGGATCAGCCCGGTGGCTTCGGCCAGCGGAATAAAGTCGGCAGGGGAGACCATGCCCTTGACCGGATGCTGCCAGCGCAATAGCGCCTCGGCGCCGACTATGCGCCCATCGTCGCCTGCCTGCGGCTGGTAGTAAAGCATCAGTTGGTTGGCCAGCAATGCCTTGCGCAAGTCGGATTCGAGGGCATTGCGTTCTGCCAGGTTGGCCTGCATGACCCAGACCATGGCATACAGCACCGCCATCACAATCACATTGTGCAGCCAGGTGCCGGGAATCCGCACATCGTCCGCCAGGGTATAAGGCGAGGCGATGCCCCAGTACGAGCTGGCGAAAAAGACAAACGCCGCCAGGCAGGCCACCATCATGCCATGGCGCAACCAGGGGCTGGCATCCTTGAACATCAGCGATGCAAACAGCGCAATGACCAGAAAGTAATGATGGTTGGAGCGCGGCGCGGCGGCTGACGGCACATCCAGAAACACGCAGAACAGGCAGAGAACGGCATACACCGCACAGAACAGCAGAGTGGCTGCCGTCTTGATGCGGGCACGCCAGGTGAGCCATGCGGTGGTGCAGGCAATCAGGATGGAAAAGAGATTAAGTCCCCATATCAGCCAGTTGTGTTGCAGGGCAAAGTATATGCCCCAGAACACCGAAATGCCCCCCAGCACCGCAGCGCTCAACAGCAGCGCGCGCCGCATGCGCAAGGAATGCCTGATATGTGGCTGTACCTCCATCTGCAAAGCCCCCACCGGATAGTTGCGAAGCCCGGTAAAACCCGCCTTCGCAACAAATGTTATTCGAGGTTATTGATGCCGGAAGATCGTGCTGCTGCTTGCCTGCCGCCCAGGCAGGTGAAATAGATAATAGCTTGAATTACCAGGCTTGAGTGCAAGCCAGTGCCTTGCATAAGCACGCTTGCGAGCAAGGGGAGGTCCATTGCAGCCTACGTCCCGGGGTTTGCCACAGATATCCTGCAATAAATGCAGGATTTTTTAGACCGTTTTCCTGCTTTTTGCGGGATTTTCAGAACGCAAGCGAGGTTTTTTTTGCTGCGCCAGGATTTTATTTTGTTAATTGTATGATTTGTAAGAATATTTAATTGTCATGCTTACTCATGGTTATCAGGCACAGTCCTTGATGTATATCTCAGGCTATCAATCGGATAGCGCATGAAAACAATAAAAATATCCGACCCAAGAGTGATGCATGAACACAACCGTTAGCCTTGACACTATTCAGACCGAAAAGACCGGCCCTTCGTCTTTTCTGCGCTTTTTGAATCTGTACCTGTTCTTTTTCTATTTTTCGGGAGTAACGCATGTGCTCCTGCAACTGACGGACGCGACCATTTTCATTGGCTTCCGTCAGGCGGTGTACATGAGTTTTCTCTGGCTGGTGCCGGTGCTGCTGTTCCCTCGGTATACCCGGGTAATCGCTGCCGTCATTGGTGTTGTGCTGTGGGCCACCTCTTTGTTGAGCCTCGCCTATTTCTGCGTGTATCACCAGGAGTTCTCGCAGAGCGTGCTCTACATTCTGTTTGAATCCAACCCCGCCGAATCTTCCGAATATGTGGCGCAATATTTCAAGTGGTGGATGCCACTGGTGTATATCGCCCACACCCTGGTGGCCTGGCTGTTGTGGCGGCGGGTGCAGCCGCTGACGTTTTCATGGCGCGGCAAGCTGGTGGCCTGTCTCCTGATTCTGGTGCCGGTGCATGTGTTGCCTTTTGTGCAGGATCGCTTCATTAACCACCAGGATTGGGACCGTGTCATTGACCATATCCAGCGCCGCATGGAGCCTGCAGAACCCTGGCAACTGGTGATGGGGTATTTTCAGTATCGCCGTCAGTTGGGCAATATGCAGGCGCTGCTGGAAAAAAACAGCACCCTGCCGCCGCTGGCCAATCTGCAGGATGCTTATGCCGGCAAGCCGGGCACGCTTGTGCTGGTGCTTGGCGAGTCATCCACCCGATTGCACTGGGGCTTGTATGGCTATCCGCGCGATACCACGCCCAATCTCGATAAAATGAAAGACCAGCTCAGCATCTTTACCCGCGTGGTATCGCCGCGCGCCTCGACCATCGAGGTGATGGAGCAGGCGCTGACCTTTGCTGATCGCGACGACCCCGGCGCCGTCATGACCAAGCCTTCGATCATGAATCTCATGAAGCAGGCGGGGTACAAGACCTTCTGGATCACCAACCAGCAGACCATGACCAAGCGTAATACCATGCTGGCGTACTTCTCGCAGCTGGCCGATGTGCAGCGCTACACCAATAACACGCGCTATCAGAACTCGCGTGAGTACGACAGCAATGTGTTCAAGCCGTTTGAATCCGCGCTGGCGGATCCGGCACCGCGCAAATTCATCGTCGTGCACTTGCTGGGCACCCACATGAAATACGAATACCGCTACCCGCCGGAATTCGATTACTTCAAGGACCGCGCCGGCCTGCCCGATTGGCTGGATGCGCCCAAGGCGCAGGTGGTGAATACCTACGACAACGCCGTACGCTATAACGATTACGTGCTTTCGACCCTGCTGAAAACCCTGCAGGCCAAAGGCGAGCGCAGCATGCTGACCTTCATGTCCGACCATGGCGAAGATGTCTATGACACGCCACCGCACGAATTCGTGGGGCGTAATGAAGGCAATCCGACCCTGCCCATGTTTGCCATCCCCATGTTTGTCTGGACCTCGGATCAATGGAAGCAGGACAGCCCGCAGGATCTCAGCTTCGCCCTCAATCGTGAATATAGCACGGCCTACTTCGAGCAAACCTGGTCTGACCTGGCCGGCCTGCACTACACCGGTTTTGATCCCAGCAAAAGCCTGATCAATACGGCTTTTGTGCATCGCCCGACCTGGGTAGGTGACCCGACTTTCCGTGCTGGCATGCGCGAGATCCAGCAACCGGCCCTGCCAACCAGCCAGGTGGCAGAGCAGGAGGAAGGCCACACGATTGTTCGCTGATCCATTGGCTCGCGGGTGCCATCGTGTCGACATGATCCCCGGCATCTCATTGTCATCGCAAGGAGTCTGAACGTGCATTACCCCCGTTTGTTTATCAGTCTCATCCTCGCAGGCTTTTGCCTGCATGCAATGGCTGATGGATTGCCGCTAACGCTTAAAGTTGAAGGCGTGAAGAATGACAAAGGCAATATCCGCGCGGCGCTGTATGCTGATGCCAAAACCTTCCGCAAGGAAGCCGAAGCCGTCGCCGTTGTGCAGCAAGCCGCCAGCGCCGGTGAAGTCATCCTGCGCTGGAATGACCTCAAACCCGGCCGCTATGCGGTGGTGGTCTATCACGATGAAGATGCCAACGGTGAACTGAACCGCCGCTTTGGCATGTTCCCCACCGAAGGTTACGGCTTGTCCAACAACCCCAAGGTCTCCGGGCCGCCGCCATTTGAACCCAGTGCGTTTGAGTTAAGCAGTCCCACGGAAATCACGATTGAATTGCGGTATTGAGCCTAAACCAGATCAAAATCGTGAGAGATGCAATGTCAGGCTGTTTCAGGCAGCCATAAAAAAACCGCCGTTATGGCGGTTTTTTTATGTGCTTAGGTTTAAGCAGTAGTGTCGATCTGGGTACCTACCGTGGCCGAGGGTGCTGGCTTCGGTGGAGGAGGGGCCTGGGTTGCTGCGCTGTTGTCATAATCACCATCGCTGTCTTTTACCGGCGGCTTGGCTTGGGCCGGAGGGGCTGGCGGTGGGGTATAGCTGGTGCTGGTGGCGCTTCCTACTGATGACATGATGATCTCCTGATGGCGCATGAATAATATGGTGCTGCTAGTGATATTAACGACGGGGTGCCGTCAAAAATGAATGGTGGCAACGTTAAATAGTTTGCCCAAATATGCAGTCAGCATTCAAAAATTGCAGGGTGCAACCCGTCTGGTGTTGTGCATGGGTACTACGCAGGGTGGACTTGGCTTGATAGCGCCATGCCATGACCTCTGCTTAGTCATTCGACGTATGGAGCGCCTTTGCCGGAGTCTGTTAGTTTCTTTCCCCATGATGCGCTGTCTTGCGGGCGGCGTGGTTCATCGCATTTCGCAACATTCCGTCGAGGCCCTGCATGCGTAAAGCAACACACGAATCTCCCTCCAAAGCCCTGGGGCTGGGTATGGTCGCCATTGTGCTGGTGGCGCTTGCCCTGCGGCCTTCCATTGTTTCCATCGGCCCCATTTTGCCGCGCATTATCGAGACATTTGCCTTATCGCATGCGCAGGCATCGCTGCTGACGACGATTCCTGACCTTTTAATGGGCATGCTGGCCTTGCCCGCGCCGTGGCTGGCGCATCGCTTTGGTCGCGATAAAACCATCGTCACGGCGCTGGCGATTCTGTGCGCGTGCACCTTGGCCCGCGCTTTTGCGCCCGATGTACTGGCCTTGCTGCTTACCACCGTTGGCGTGGGCGCGGGGATTGCGATCACCGGTACGCTGCTTTCCGGGTACATCAAGGTAAATTACCCGACACGCGCAGCCTGGGTGATGGGCCTGTATGTGACGGGATTATCGTGTGGCAGCACGCTGTCCGCCGTGATCACGGCGCCTATGGCTGAGCATGCGGGGGGCTGGCGCCTGCCTGCTGGCGTGTGGTCTGTCGTGGGCTTGCTGGCCACCTTGGCCTGGGGCTATGTGTATTGGCGGCATACGCGTGCGCATGATGCCAGCCAGCAGACCGTGACAGCCCGGGCCCCTTTGCCATGGCGCAATGCACTGGCATGGCGGATCGCCGGGTTTTTTGCCTGCGTTAACCTGATTTTTTATGCCATGGTGACCTGGACCGCCGCTGTGTTTCTGGAACATGGGCTGTCGAGCAGCATGGCTGGGCTGTTGCTGGGCTGTTTCACCGCGGCCTTCATGCTGGCAAGTCCAGTGTTTGGCGCCTTCAGCAAATCACTCGATCGCCGCGCCTGGCTGCTTGCCAGTGCCGTTATGACCTTGCTTGGTTTGGTGGTAATGACACTTGCCCCCTTATGGGCGCCGCTACCGATGATGGCGTTCACCGCCTTTGGCCTGGGCGGCGCTTTTACTCTGGGCATGACCTTGCCGCTGGATAACACTGCCAATGCCGCTGAGACCAACGCTTGGACCGCGTTTGTGCTGACCATCGGTTATCTGGTCGCCGCCACTGGCCCATTGGCCTTCGGTTATCTGCGCGATGTCACGGGCAGCTATGCCAGCTCGCTCTATCTGCTGGTGGCGATGGCGGGCCTGATGATAGTAATGGCTTGCTGGCTGAAGCCAGCAAGCATTAGAGCAGGATAAAATTTTCGGGCTTCTTAAAGGGCGGCAGATCTTCCACGCCCATGGCTTGCAGCAGATTGATTTCTATCTGGCGGGAAAGCGCGTCTATGGGTAAGGCATTGGGCTGTTTGCTGAAGGGGTCTTCCAGTTCATCGCCTAACGCATCCAGTCCAAAAAAGGTATATGCCGCCAGTGCGGAGGCAAATGGCGTTACCCAGCCCAGGCTGTCGGCGAATCCAAATGGCAGCAAAAAGCAGAAGGTGTAGGCCGTGCGGTGCAGCAGCAGCGTGTAGCCAAATGGCACCGGAGTGGTCAGCAATCGTTCGCACCCGCTCTGGATGCGGGATAAGTGGGCAATGCTCTGGTCGAGGAGGGAATAGGGGATGTCGGTCAGTATGCCCTGGCTGCGCAAGGCGATGATCTCACGCTGCATGCCTTCCAGAAACGATTCGGGGGAGTCTGTCAGGCTGCGGGTGGTTAGCTGTGTCTCCAGGTCTTCGCTTGCCCGCAACTGGTGGTTGAGGGCGTGAGTAAACGAAATCGCCATGATGAGTACTCGGTTGCGTGCTTCTACTGAGGTGGCGTTGATGATCATGCTCTGTCGTGCCAGGGTACGGGTGGTCGTCACCAAGTCGCCCCATTGCTTGCGCGCTTCCCACCAGCGGTCATAGCAGGCATTGTTTCTAAAGGCCAGGAACACGGACAAGGCAATGCCTAGCAGGGCAAACGGTGCACTCTCAAACGTCGGCAGCCAGTCTGGCCGCAGCCTGTGGGTCATCACAATCAGTCCGGACATGGCGGTAATCACCAGAATACGCGGCAGTATGCGCATGACGATGGAGCCGCGCACAATGAAGAACAGATGGAGCAGGTTGGGGCGGTGGCGGATGATCATCGTGAGCAGCTCATAAAGAGTCCATGAAGGTTAGCAAATCGGCCAGCTCCTGCTTGCGCAGGTGTTCTACATATACTCTGGATGCGCGGGCTTCACCATCATGCCAGTAAATGGCTTCGAGCAGGGTGCGGGCGCGGCCATCATGCAAAAAACCGGCGCGTGGCTCGACGGTGTTTGCCAGGCCTATGCCCCATAGCGGCGGCGTGCGCCATTCCGAGCCCGATGCCATGAAGTCGGGCCTATGGTCGGCGAGGCCTGGGCCCATGTCATGCAGCAGCAAGTCCGTGTAGGGCCGTATGGTCTGGTTTGCCAGAGGCGCCATCATAGCGGTGGTGGAGGTTTTCAACACGGGCATATGGCAAGCCGCGCAGTGCGCCCGGCGGAAAATGCGGGCCCCGCGCATGACTGCTGCGTCTTCCGTATTGCGTTGTGGCGGCACTGCCAGTGCCTGCTGGTAAAACACCATGTCATCCAGCTGCCCTGGCTGCAGCTCAACAGTGGATGTCTGTGCATTCAGGCACGCAGTCTGCAGACGACCGCAATTGCCGCCGGGCAATATCTGGCTCGTGATGCCCATGTCGCCCACCAGTGCCCCGGCCGTTTGCAGCCGCAAGCTGGCCGTATTGGCTTTCCAGCCAAAGCGGCCGGGCACCATGCGTTGGCTTTCTGGATCCCATACCTGATTTAGCCGGCCTTTGATGCCGGCGGGTTTTTTCTGCCGCGCCAGCGCCTGTAAGGTGCTGATGGGAATGGCCTCCAGCAGACCAGTGCCATGCAACGCCGGGGCGATGCGGGCGGACGTCAGCACACCTGGGTAAGCGTCTATGTTGGAAGGGCGCATGTTAAGCGGCGTCAGCGCGCCATAGGCGGGCTGTACCACATCGAGATGCGGCTGCCGCAGGCTCAGCTTGCCCAGTGGAGTGGTGACTGTGGTGACGGAGTAAGTCACACGGACCTCTCCTTCACCGGGCACGCCGGGTACGCCAAATTCATTCAGCTGGTCACCGTAGACCGGATGTGGCACCGGCCCGCCATGGCTGCCCACCCCGGGCACGCTTAATCTGACCAGCATGGTTTTCAGCGATTCTTCTGGCCCGTCAGGGGCATACCCCCGGCCGTTTTTGGTGTGGCAGGCGATGCATGCATTCCGATTGTAAAGCGGTCCCAGGCCGGCGATGGCAGTGTCTTGCGACGGTGGAATAACCCAGCTTTGGCGTACCAGCTGCCTGCCGCGGTAAAAACGTTCCAGCTCGCTGTCGCTCAGGCCAGGGAGTGGCTGGGCATAAGCTTCGCGCCAATAAGCTGTGGGTGAGCTAGTGCTGTCGGCCATCGCCATGCCCGGCGCATGGATCAGCAGACATGCGCTCCAGACCAGGAGGGCGCGATTCATGGGCGTTGCGCAGGGGCGGCTGCGGCCTCGCCTGCCTGGGCCGCCTGCTGCACGAGTGCCATCACGCGCACATAGCGTTGCTGTATTACCTCATCCCAGCGGGCTTCCTGCTGGCGCACTTCTGCCTCTGCGGCCGGGTTTTCCCGTCGCGTGCGAAAGATGGTTTGCAGATGCGAATCTTCGGATTCGCGTGTGCTGATCAGCGGCAACCCCGCCAGCGCCCGGGCTTCTGCCAGTGCCTGACTCGCTCCGGTCTGCCTGGCTTCTGCCGCCCGCAGTTGCTGCCACATGCTATCCAGCATGGCTTTGGGGCGCGTAATGCAGGCATCAAACACTGCCGCGGTCAGGGCTTGCCTGCGCAACAAGGATTCCAGGCTGATGGGATTGGCCGCCGGCACAGCCTGGGAAAATGGATTGAAATACCCAGCCGGCGCTTGCGCATAGCTTGCAGGCCGAACCGGCAGCTTGCGAATATCGGGATGCAGCAATAGTGCCTGGCCGGCCTCGGACAGGATGAAGGTAACAAACGCTTCCGCCCCGGCCACATGGCGTGATGACTGCAGTATGCCGATATGCGCAGGCGAATAGCCGACATGATGCGGGTAGACGAAACGCAGGGCCTGACCATTCGCAATGGCGGCCTGGGCGAAAAAATCGATGGTAAGGCCGGCGGTAAAGTGGCCGCTGGCGACATCGTCGGTGACAAAGGTCGAGCCTGCCGTGGCGAGTTTGGCCTGGGCTGCCATCTGGCTGATCACGCGCCAGCCCTCTTCCCAGCCAAGCGCACCCAGAATGGCTTCATACAGGCCTGGCGCAAAGCCTACCTGGGAGGGGATGGGCAAAACGACCTTGCCCGCCCAGGCTGGCGTGGCAATATCCTGCCAGTCGGTCGGTACCGGTAACCCACTTGTCTGCAGGGCTTGCGGATTGACCACCATGCCATAGCCGGCAATCTCGGACGCAACAAAATAATGTCCGGGGTCTGCAATCTGTGCGCCATTGACGTTCTCGGCAATGCCGTCAAACTGACCGGTCAACGCACGCAGCTGAGCCTGTTCCCGTAGCTGCAGAAAATTGCGCAATGCCGGGCTCCAGTAGACATCTACCCCGCCATTGCCGGGTTCTGACAGCAGCTTCTGTGCATCCGCCGATTGTCGCCAGATCACCTCCAGGCGGTATTCCGGATGCGCTTTTTCAAAAGCTGCCTCAAACTGGCTCACCATCTCTTGCGGGTAGCTGGTCAGCACGACGATGCGATCGGCGGCAAAGGCGCTCGTGCTGAGCGCAGCGATGCCTGTCGCCATTAGCCATTTAAGCATGGCCTGCCATGGTTTGATTAAGCGCATGACCGGCCTCAGAAGCGACGGGTGACGTTAACAAACAGGTTGCGGCCAGGCAGCGGATATCCCTCGATATAAGTGTAGTTGCGGTCGAACAGGTTGTTAATGCCGAACTCGCCACTCCAACTGGCGGAAGGCTGGTACACCACCTTGGTATTGGCGATGCCAAAGCCACCGGATATGCGATTGCCCGTGGTCGAGCTGTAGCGTGAGGAATTCACCTCGGTGCTGGCGATCAGTGACCACAGATCGTTTGCCTGCCACTTGCCATAGCCGAACAGCTTTTCACGCGGAATATCGGTCAGCTTGTCATCGCTGCTCTTGTTGTCGCGGTCGAGGTAAGTGTAATTGGCCCCGACTTCCAGTGCGTCGGTAGGGTAGGCGGCAAAGCCAAGTTCGGTACCGGAAGTCAGCACCTTGCCTACATTGCGGAACTGGACGCACTGGCTGCCGCTCGAGCAGGCGCTGTTGGGCAGGTTGACCGACTGAATAAGGTCGGTGGTGTCGTAGTAGAACACGCTGGCTGTCAGTTTAAGCCTAGCATTGACGAAGCCCGATGCACCCAGCTCATAGTTGGTAGAGAACTCGGTTTCTAGATCGGGGTTGGGCACCGCGCGGCCAAAACGCCCGGAGTAGCGGTCTTTCATTGTCGGGAAGCGGCTCTTGCGCGCGATGGTGGCATGCACTTCGTCGGTAGCATTGGGTTTGAAGAACAAGCCGATTTGCGGATTCCAGGAGTCGGCGTCGCCTTTTTTGAAATCGTAAAGCTGGTTGGCGTTATTCAATCCCTCGGCTTGCAGGGTTTCGCGTCTATCGCGGCTCACGCCGAGTACCAATGCCAGCTTGTCGGTGATCTGGTGGGTATCTTCGACGGCCAGCGAGGTTGTCCGGTCTTCAAAATTCTGCACCGGGTTGCCCTTGTTATGCTCTTCGTGCTTGTCCTGTTTCAGGTGCAAGGCAAACTTCAGCGTGTTCTGGTTGTTGATCGTGGTGCCAAACTCGGTGCTGGCGCCGTAACTGTTGTCGTTGTAAATGCTGGTGAAGGCATAAGACCGTGTCATGGTTGCGTAACGGGCATCGTCATAACTGTTCAGGCTGTTGCTGAATTTATCGTAAAAGGCTCGTACCTTGAGGTAGGAAGATTGGCCGATGCCGGTGCGCGAAATGAAGTACAGACTGTCTTTATCCCACACTGGCCAGCGCCAGTAGCGTATGGATTGGCTGCTATCCGTGCCGGCGTAAACCGGATTGCCCTTGGAGCCGCGCTGGCTGATGTAATTCAGGCTGTACTCATCACCCTCACGCGGGGTGAAGCCAATTTTGAGGTTGATTTTGCCGTCCTGCGTGTAGGAGTTATCGCGCACCCCGCCGTCTTCAAACGCCGTTGGCTTGAAGTCGGAGGACAGGCGGTAGCGGTTGCTATCCAGCATGGAACCACTGGCCTGCCAGTACCAGCTGCCCTGATTACCACCTGCATTGATGTCAGTGCGATAGCCGTTGTATTTGAAATCCTTGTCCGTCTTTAGGCCGACGGTGATGTCACCTTCAAACTCACGAGTGGGTTTGCGGCTGATCAGGTTGATTGCACCTCCCAGGGTGTTGGGGCCATAAAGCACGGAGCTGAAGCCTTTGGCCACCTGAATACTGGCGAGATCGAAGGTGTTGAAACGCGCCAGATCGACATAACCGTCATACGAGACATACACCGGTATCCCGTCAATAAAAACCGGGACTTGCCGCAAATCAAACCCACGAAGCTGCATGGTCTGCTCATTGCGTGGGCCGCCTTCGGTCAGCGTTACGCCGGGCAGGGTGTTGATGGCGCTCCCCACCGTCTCGCGGTTGAGCGTGCGCATCTGGTTCTGCGTCACTGTATCGCTTTCGCCGGTGACTGCGCTTTCGTTCGGCGCGGTGACCAGCACCTCGCCCAGGTTGAATGTGGTGATGTCATTGGCATGCGCATGGATGGCGCATCCGCCCAGCATGGCTAGCGCCAATGCCATTGGTTTTGCTTTGCAGATCATGTGGCTCCCCTTTTTTTATGTGTCGTCATTCTAATGGCATCTATTTCGTTATGTCCAATCGAATATAGCGATATGCGTAAAGGTGCGGTTTGCGTTGCATGATCTGAGTAAGAGGACACCGTCAGATATGGGGCTGACGGTGTTTGCTAAGTGGCGTGACTGCGGAGTTTCACGGCCTGTGTACGCTGATGGATATCCAGGGGAGGCGGTCTCAGTAGCTGATTTCCGCTGTGAATTCCAGGCTGCGCGAAGGGCCGAGGATGAACTGCTGGGTGTTGTAAAAGGTGCTGGCGTAGAGTTTGTCACCCAGATTGCGGGCATAGAGCCGCAGCGTGGTCTGGCGGTTGGCCCGCCAGGCGATGTTGGCGTCGTACACCGTATAGCCTGGCATTACCGAGGTATTGGCATTATCGGCATAGCGCTGGCCCACCAGCCGCGCGCCCACGCCGGTAGACCAGTCGCCGCGTTGATAATACGCCCAGGCATTGGCGATTTTTTCCGGGACATCGGTGGGCGTATTGCCAGCGCGCGAGACATCGTTTTCCAGCAGTTCGTCATAGCGTGCCTTCAGCACTGCCATGTTGGCATCCACGCGCCAATGGGCGGCAGGCAGCAACATGGCGGAAAGCTCCAGGCCGCGCGAAGATTGCTTGCCGCCTTGCACCGTTTGCTGCGGGTTGTTTGGCGCACGGGTCAGGATGTCCTCCTTGGCGATATGGTAAAGCGCCAGCGTGACTTCGCCTTTGCCTTTTGCCAGCAGGTGCTTGATGCCCACTTCGGTCTGGTGCGCCGTGGTCAGCTTGAAGGCGCGATTGCCGGGGCGCAGCGATACGATGGAGGACACCGGGTCCGAGCCCTGGCTGTATTGCCCATACAGGGCGAGGCCGGGGGTGGCGGTAAACACCGCGCCCAGGCGATAGGAGAAGGGGGAGTAGTCCTTGTCGAATGAATCGCCGGTGATGAAGTTCTGGTGATCGACATTGATCCAGTCCTGACGCACACCGGCGGTAAGTTTCAGGCGCTCGGTGATATCGAGTGCATCTTCAGCAAATAGCGCGTTTTGCAACGTGCGTGCCTTGAATTCCGGGATCGTCGGGTCCAGGCTGGCATCGGCATAGTAGCCCGGGGCAAAGCCCTTGAGCGGGACGGTGCTGCTTGAGTCGGTGCCGGCATAAAAATTATCGATGTAGCGCAGGTCTACCCGGGTGGTTTCCCAGCCCAGAGCCCAGCGATTCTTCAGCCCAAACGCCTGCGCCACGCTGGCGAGTTCCAGGCGATTGCCCAGCTGTTTCAGCTGATGTTTGATCTCGGTATAACCGGAGCGCTCGACGGTATTGGCAGCGCTATCTAGCGCGTAGTATTCCAGGTTGCGCCAATGGCGGCGGCTATTGAACCAGTAGCTGAGGTTGCTGAGTTTCAGCGTGTCGGAAATATCCCATTCCAGCTTGGCGCGCAGGCGATCATCGGCAAAGTCCATGGCGCTGTCATGCACGTTGTAATTCTGTTTGCGCAGGCTGCTGTCGATGCGGCCATCGCGCAGGGGAATGCCGGTATAGGTGGTTGGGGAATCTTCGCTATGGTCAAAGGTGAAATCCAGCTTCACATGATCTGCCGGCAGCAGCTGCAAGCCGCTCATGAGCTTGCGGCTCTGGTGCTCGCCACGGTCCACATAGCCGTTGCCGCCGGTGGCGGAGGCATCAATGCGGAATGCGCCTGTCTCGCCCACGGCGCCCGTGCCGCCGATTCCCGCACGGTATTCGCCACGTGAACCCCAGCCGGTTAAGGCTTCAACGCTGGCTTCGCGGCTTGGTGCCTTGCGTATGCTGTTGATGATGCCGCCCACGGTGCCGGTGCCGAATAATACCGAAGCCGGGCCGCGCAACACTTCAATGCGCTCGTAACCCCAGGTGTCCGAAGGGAAGGTAATGGTACCGGCGGCGGTCAACAGCCGCACGCCATCTTCTGCCTGGCCGATGGAATCATTGCCGCTGAAGCCGCGTACCGAAAATGCATTGCCGACGCCGAGATTGCTGATGTCACTGACACCGGTAGTGCGGGAAACAGCTTCGCGTATACTGACGTCGCCACGGCGGCGCAGGGTGTCGGCGTCCACCGCTTCAACGCTGGCCGGCGTTTCCAAGGGCGTCAGGCCCAGGCGGCTGGCCGTGGAAAGGGGTTGTTTCAGACGTGATTCAGGCTTGAGCTCGCTGGCCGAGACTTCTACTTCAGCGACTTCTACCTCATCTGTAGGCAGGGTGCCTTGGGCGTAAGCGGGCAGGGTAAACAGCAGGCCGGTCAGGCCTGCCAGGGCAGTGTGCTTCATTGCGTGTTTCCTTCATGTGCGCATGCGACCCCGCATGCGTAGGCATCATGGAAATACCGCAGGAGTATGTACTGAGTATGGTGATCAACCTCGCCCAAACACCGCGCCCCGCGGTCGTTCCTTCGTGACTGGCAGGCCGGTCTCCGGGCTCGCGAGGCTTGAGGTGCCGCCTTCCCAGGCATAAGCCCAGTGGCGTCGATGGCATCTCCATACTCGCTTACCGTTGCGGGGGCAGCATAGGCATTTCACCTATTTCCCGTTTCACCTTTCCCCTCGAGCGAGAGGGCAGGCACCTGACAGTGTGCATCGATTATAAAGGGGAAGCGTGAATAAGGTTTAACAAATGTAAAGCGCGGTCGCAGCAAGCCATCAGCGGGGTGACAATTACGTCACCTGCGGATCGACGGATATTGCATGGTCTGTATACTTTGAGGCTGGGTCTCAAGCTCAGCGGTATCCGGTTTTTTCAGATGGCAAACTCTTCAACGATGTGGCGCATGGATCATTCATTTTCAACTTCGCGTTATGAGGCCATGCAGCGCATGGCGTGGCGGCTGGCTGCCGCCGCCGTGATGACCCTGGCGCTGACGGCTTGCGACAAACTGTCAGGCTGGGCTGCAGCGCTGCTGAATACGGAAACCCAGACCAATCCGCACTCGGGGCCGGATAGCAACCATAACGGCATACGCGATGATCTTGAGCCAGTGATCGCACAGTCGTCATCCCTGCCAGACGTGATTAAAGTCCGGACGGCGTATGCAAAGTCGCTGCAGAAGGTGGTGGAGTATGACTTTGAGCATGCCCAGATGCTATCGGTGCTGAAGTCGGAGTATTCCAGAAGCCTGGCTTGCGCCATGCTGGTGGATGATGGCTTTATCGACAAGCTGAACAACGCCACATTCAATACCCCCGAGCGGGCGCAGCAACTGGATATGTTTGAAAAGAGTATCAGCGGCCAGGCGTTTGACTTTGATTCCCTGTCCCGGCTTTGCCAGTAGGCGATAGCTTGGCCAGCATAGCTATCCCGCCCCTTATTTAGCCAGCACCTGATACAGGGTTTCCAGTGCGGCCTTGTTGGTTCTGATCAATTTCTTTGCTTCGGCTTTCAGGTTTTCTATATTGCCCTGGGTGGTATTGTCCATATCATCCGAGGCTATGCTGAGTTCGGTCTGTAGCCGATAGTAGTGGTCGCCCAGTAGCATCTGCATCTGGTAGTTGGCCGCGTCGGCCACGCCATCAAACATGCAGCTCAAGAGCGGCAATACCCAGCCGGCTTTTCCCCAGTCTTTGGCTTCCTCAAAGGTGATCGGCCTCACCAGCTCGCCGGTGCCGAGCGATACCAGCAAAAATTCGGTTTCCTCGGGGAAAATGCGCCTGGCTTCAGCATAGGCCGACACCGATGGCGAATTGATGAATACGCCGCCATCCACCAGGGTTTTCAGCGAACCTGCTACTTCCACTTGCGTGGGTTCAAAGTAGGTGGGCGCGGCCGAGGTGGCGCGTGCCACCTGCTTCAGCAGTACCGGCTTGTGCTCTGGTTTCCAGCTTTTGAAAAACACCGGCGCGCGGTTTTGCAGGTCATAACTGGTGATGAGGGTATTGGTGAGGCAATCCTGCAGCGCATCGTCAGCAAAATACTCCTGCAGCACCTCTTCAATGCCGTCCGCCGAATAAAGCTCGTCAGCAATGCCGCCTATGGAAGACACGCCTTTCCACAAGGAGCGCGAAAAGATCTGCTTGCCGCGTGTCTGGTAGATATTCACCAGGTCTTTGGCCGCATATTTCGCCTGGCCTGCGCTACCCCGGCGGGCACAGCCCATGGCCAGTATTCCGCCAGTGGAGGTGCCGGCGATCAGGTCAAACAATTGCCAGATGGGTTTGCCCAGGCGGGCTTCCATGTCGGTCAACACCAGCGCCGGGATAAGCCCACGGATACCGCCGCCATCAATACTCAGAATGGTTTTCATCGCCTTACTCCTCCATGCGGGTTGCCTATGGCATGCTGCTATCGTCAGAGTCTGCTTGCGGGTTATGCCGGATGACGCGGGTGCTGGCCAGGGTGCAAGCGTTTCCCCAGCCTGTTCATATGCTTATGGCTAGTCTTGTGCATCATGGTAAGCCGGATTGCGCAAGAAATGTTAAACGCTTGCGTTCAGTTTTTGTCAGCTGTTAGAGATAAATCATTGCTATTCCTGCTAGCGGCAATACAATTCTTGCTTCTTACAAATGTGATTCAATGCACATTTATTCGGGATCAAGTTTTCGTCCCCAACACCGTAATCCTCGATACCCTGATCCAATGATGGCGTCAGGGTTTGGAGCATGGCAAACAAGAATAACTGACTGCGGGATGCGACTAGCTAACTTCATGAATTCAGACCGTGGAACAACGGCAGGCTCTGCCATGCGCAGGCTGATGCTCAGCCTGCTGGCGCTGGTTTGCCTGGCGGGGGCACTGTATGCCGCGAGTGCGGAACATCTGGAAACCGGCACGCTGCCCTTTGCCAAGCAAGCCTTGCCCTCCGGCGGCTTGACGCTGACGCCACAGGAGCTTGCCTGGCTCAAGGCCCATCCGGTCATCACTGTGGGCGTGCATCACGGCTGGATGCCCATCGAATTCCTGTCCGAAGGTAACGAGTTTCGCGGTATCACCGTGGATTTCCTCAAAAGGGCGGAGCCCCTGCTGGGAGTGCACTTTGTCAAAAGCGAATACTCCGAAAACCCGGCTACCGAAATCTCCGACATGCTGTCCGGCATTTCCAATGCCAAATCGCTGGATGGCAGCCGCTTTGTTGCGCTGCCTGAGCCGCTGGTTTCGGTGCCGTACGCCATCTACATCCACAAGAAAAACGAGACCATACGCACTTTTGCCGATCTGGAGGGTAAGCGCGTCGCCGTGTTCAAGAATGGCCCGCTGGCGGGGCTGCTCAGCCGCGATCAGCCCGGCATCGAGTTATTCAAGGTGGATATTGCCGAAGAGGCCTTTGCCGCGCTGGAAACCGGCAAAGTGGATGCCTATATCGGCAATCCGCTGGTGATCGATTATGTGTCGAATGTGCAAGGGATACGCTATCTGGCCAAGGCGGGCAACACGCCCTACAAGGCCACTGTCAGCATCGCGGTACGCAAGGACTGGCCTGAGTTCGCCGCTATCCTGCAGAAAACCATGCATCATCTTGAGCCCGAGCGTGCCGATATTCTCAATGACTGGCATCTGCAACCGGGCGGCAAGGCCGGGTTGCTGCCTTTCCTGCTGGCCGGGCTGCTCTTGCTGGCGACCATCATCGCGCTGCGCGGCTACCGGCTCAAACGTGAAGTCGCGCGGCAATCTGCCGCCTCGCAACACATGATCTGGAAGCAGGCCAATTACGATTTTCTTACCGGCCTTCCCAACCGCCCCATGTTTCACAAGCAGCTGGCCGAAGAGATCCATAAATCGCTGCAGTTCCAGCAGCCGCTGGTGCTGATGTTTCTTGATCTGGACAACTTCAAGCAGATCAACGACCAGCTGGGGCATTCGATAGGCGACAAGCTGCTGGTGGAAACCGGCGCCCGTATTGCCGCCGTTGCCCGCGATTGCACCCTGCTGGCGCGCCTGGGCGGCGATGAGTTCACCATCGTGCTTTCCAATGTGCATAACCGGCAACAGGTGGAATGGCTGTGCGAGCGCATTCTGCGCCAGGTGTCGCTGCCATTCACCATTGAAAACCACGTGGTGTATGTGACCACCAGCATCGGCATTGCCTCTTTCCCCGAGCACAGCCGCGATGTGGAAACCCTGATGAAATATGCCGACCAGGCCATGTACGAGGCCAAACGGCTGGGGCGCAACCGTTACCAGTTCTTCTCGCCTTCCATGCAGGAGCTGGCCGCGCATAAGCTGCAGGTCAGCAACGATTTGCGCCACGCGCTGATCCGGCAGGAGCTGGTGATGTATTACCAGCCGATTGTGGACCTGACCACCGGTCAAATTCATAAAGCCGAAGCGCTGGTGCGCTGGCATCACCCCACGCGCGGGCTGGTGCCGCCCATCGAGTTTATTCCGGTGGCCGAAGAAACCGGCATGATCAATGCCATCGGCGATTGGGTATTCCGCCAGTCGGCACGCGATACTGTGACCATGGTGCAGGAGACTCTGGCCTCGCGCCAGGTTTCAGAAAGCCAGCCGGTGAATGCCACCATCTTCCAGGTCAGTATCAATGTATCGCCGCTGCAGTTTCAGAGCAGTCAGGAGCTGCAGACCTGGCATGACTATCTCGACCAGATCGGCCTGCCGCCGCCGTGCCTGGCGATTGAGATCACCGAAGGCTTGCTGCTGGAGGCCTCTGATCAGGTGAAAGCCACGCTGATGCAATTTCGCGATGCCGGTATCGCCACCTCGATTGATGATTTCGGCACCGGCTATTCCTCGCTGGCCTATCTCAAGAAATTCCATATCGATTTTGTCAAAATCGACCGATCCTTTGTGCAGAACCTGGGCGCTGGCAATGACGATATGGTGTTATGCGAAGTGATTGTCGATATGGCGCACCGGCTCGGCATGCGCGTGATCGCCGAGGGCGTGGAAACAGAAAGCCAGCTGGAACTGCTGAAACGGGCTGGCTGCGACTTTGCCCAGGGTTATCTGTTCTCGCCGGCATTGCCGTTTGATCAATTCATGCAGTTTGTGCAGGATTGGCAGCAGCGCACGCCTGACTGAGCGCTGGTCTTCGCAGGCCCTTTAACCCGGCGTCACAACCAGTGGCCCAGTTTGAGTCGCTTGGTTTCAAGGTATTGCCGGTTATGCAGGCCGGCCGCCATGCGCAACGATTTCTGGCTGGGAGCAAAGCCGTTTTCTGCCAGGCATTGCAGCTTGTCCGGGTTGTTGCTCAGCACCTGCACCGAGCGCACCTGCAAATCATGCAATATCGCCATCGCCGCATCATAGCGGCGGCTATCCACCGGCAAGCCCAGCGCCAGATTGGCCTCTACCGTATCCAGTCCCTGATCCTGCAGCTGGTAGGCGCGTATCTTGTTGGCGAGGCCTATGCCGCGACCTTCCTGGCCGCGCAGGTAGACCAGCACGCCAAGCTCGGCCTCGGCAATCAGCTCTTGCGAGCGCTGCAGCTGTTCGCCGCAATCGCAACGGCTGGAGCCAAACACATCGCCGGTCAGGCATTCCGAATGCAGGCGCAGCAGCACTTGCTGCTGGTGCTGTACTTGGCCAGCCACCAGCGCCACATGCTCAATACCACTCTCTGGCTCGCGGTAAACATGCAGCTCAAATTCTCCATGCCGGGTAGGCAATGGCGCACTGGCGATGCGCTCGATCAGCGGTTGGGAAGGGAAGCGCTGCGCCTCACTTGAGCGCATTGATCGCCCCCATCTTGATCAGCTTGGCGCGCACGATATTGCGGCTGATGCCGAGCAGCTTGGCGGTTTGTACCTGGTTATTGTGGCAATGCTGGTAGGCCGTGCGCACGATGGTATCTTCCAGTTGCTCAAACAGATTGGCGGCGCCGGTTTCAAAATAGGCATGCAGCACTTCCTGCAATTGCGACTGGTGGGCATCGCGGCCTGAGGTGTCGGCTTCACGCGGGCGATGCAGTGAAATCGACGATAGCTGCAGGTCTTCGCTGCGCACAATATTGTTTTTGCAGATGAGCAGGGCGTGGTGGATGATGTTTTCCAGCTCGCGGATATTGCCCGGCCAGGCATGGCTCAGCAGCTTGGCCTTGGCATGCTCATCGAGCGAGATCTCGCCATAGCCCAGGCGCCGGCGGTATTCGCTGACAAAGTATTCCGCCAGCGGCAGGATATCGCCGGGGCGGTTGCGCAGGGTAGGTAGCTCCAGATGCGCCACGCGCAGGCGGTAGAACAGATCCTCGCGGAAATGTCCGGCCAGCACGGCTTCTTCCAGCCGCACATTGGTCGCCGCCACCAGGCGCACATCAATCGGCGTGGCCTTGCGCGCGCCCAGGCGTACCACTTCGCGCTCCTGCAGCACACGCAGCAGTTTCACCTGAATGCTGGGTGGCAGGTCGCCGATTTCATCCAGAAACAGGGTGCCGCCATTGGCCGCTTCAAACCAGCCGGCCTTGGCGCTGAAGGCACCGGTAAAGGCGCCTTTTTCGTGGCCGAACAGCTCGCTCTCGACCAGGCTTTCGGAAAATGCGCCGCAATTCACCGCGACAAACGGCTTGCCCTTGCGCTGGCTCAGCTCATGCACATAGCGCGCGATCAGCTCCTTGCCGGTGCCGGTTTCACCGATGATCAGCACATTGGCATCGCTGGGCGCAATCATCTTGATGCGCGCCAGCAGCGCCACCGATTTCGGGTCTTCAAACACTTGCGCCGTCGCTCGGATGGAGGTCGTCAGCGCTTGCGAGTTGGGGAGGGTCAGCAAATTCATCGCGTCGTCCTTTACAGCCGTTTCGATCGGATCGTCCGGAAAATATTCAAAATGTCGTGTATTCAGCATATTCATGAGTAAAACGTGGGGGTGGGATACTGCTGTTTCAGTGCCCATTGCCCCAGCTCCTTTATCTTGTAGTCCAGAGGGTCGTGCAGGGTGTGCGTGCGCAGATTGCGCCAGTGGCGATCCAGCCGCAGCCCGGCATGCGTGGCGCGCGAGCCCGCCACTTCAAACATGCGGCTGGTAATATCCAGCCCCACGCGGGTGGCCATGACTTTGGCCGTGCTGATGCTGACCGCCACATGGCCGCGTTCAACATCGCTTAATACATTGCCCTTGCTCCATGCTTCATCCAATCGTGCGGCCGCCAGGTTACACAGCGCCCGCGAACTTTCCAGGCCCACCCAGAAATCGCCGTAATGGCCAAGGATATAAGGGTCGGCATCCGTGCTGGCGACATCAGCACCTTGCCAGGGGCGGGCTTCGTGCAGCGTGTATTGCCTGGCATCCTCAAATGCGCCTTCGGCAATGCCCAGGTAGATATTGGTCAGTATCAACTGGGCGACCAGCGGTCGCAAACACGAGAACGGCGTGCTCAATGGGCCGGGGTCAGCCAGCACTTCGTGGCTTTCCACCCGCACCTTTTCAAAATTGACACTGCCGCTGTCAGTCTGGCGCTGGCCGATGTTGTCCCAATCCTGAATCACGGTAATGCCGCTACGACCGGTGGGCAGGGCGGCGATGACCAGCGCGCCATCGGTTTGCTCAATGGCCGAGGCAATTAGCATTTCCGAATCCAGCGCGCCTGAGCAAAAACTCTTTTTGCCGGAAAACTCGCGCCAGTGGCTGAAGCTGCGGCTCACCGTGCGGGTATCCAGCGGGTTCAGCGCATTGCCCCAGAACCATTGCAGACGGGCGGTCTGCTCAAACCAGCGCTCCCATTGCTCGGGTTGGGAAAACAGGCGCACGGTCGCCAGCATCAGGTGCTGAAAACCGAACACATGGGCGAGCGAGCTATCGGCCTTGGCGAACTCGCGTATGGCTTGCAGCGTTTGCTGCCAGTCGGCGCCCAGGCCGCCATATTGCGTGGGGATCGCCATGGCGAGCAGCCCGCTGGCGCGGATGGCATCGCGCTGTTCCTTTGGGGTGCCACCAAGATGGTCGCGCTCAATGGCGGTCAGCGCGAATTCCTTGGCCAGGGCGCGGGCGATTTCCAGCGGTGTTCTGGGTTCCAGCTCCGGGTAGAGCGCATGTACAGAAGGTTGATGTATAGCCAAAAGTTATATTCCTGCGTGCTGTTATATAAACCATACAGCACATAGCATGCCAGCCTGAAATACTTGTTAGGCATATTCATATGCTGCTCTGGCAGCAGGCGCTAAACGGCCCTGCATGCCAATACTCAAGGCTTGCAAGCCTTGCGCCTGCTGGTCTTGCTGAGCTATCACTCTGCGGTTGACCTCGCAGAGGATGCCCAGCCGCTGCTGTGCATCACCTCAACTCAAGCCAGCAGGTTGCTGCTCAATCAGCAGTGAAACTGATGCGCTGCTGATTGAGCAGCACATTTCCAACAGGTTTGCCCGCTTTTGCCCATGAAAACGCGGTTTTACCCAATGGCATGCTCTTTGCTGAACAGGGTGGAGCATCCTGCTTTGGATGCAACGAAGTGTTTGTGAGGCCGGAGCCCGGTATATGGGCTTTGGGCGTTGTGGATGCTTCTTTTGTAAAGATTGCCCTTGTAAAGAAAGACATGCGATGCAGATATTCTGGTTTTTGCCCACCCATGGCGACCAGCGCTACCTAGGCAGCTCAGTTGGTGCCCGGCCCGCCTCATATACCTACCTCAAGCAGATTGCCCAGGCCGCCGATCGCCTAGGGTATGAAGGGGTGCTGGTGCCCTCCGGGCGCTCGTGCGAAGACCCCTGGGTGGTCAGCGCCTCGCTGGTGAATGAAACCCGTGACCTGAAGTTTCTGGTGGCGGTGCGCCCCGGCTTTACTTCGCCCACAGTGTCCGCCCGCATGGCGTCGACGCTGGACCGTATCTCGGGCGGTCGCCTGCTGGTGAATGTGGTGGCAGGCGGGGACCCCGCCGAGCAGCAGGCCGACGGCAGCTTTTTATCGCACGACGAACGCTATGCCGAAACGGACGAATTCCTGCAAGTATGGAAATCGGTGCTGCAGGGCGAAACCATCAGCCTCGATGGCGACTATATCCATGTGAAAGACGCCAGCCTGCCGACCGGCGCCTTGCAGACGCCTTATCCGCCGCTGTTTATCGGCGGCTCATCCCCGGCGGCGATAGACCTGACGGCCGAGCATATTGATGTCTACCTGACCTGGGGAGAACCGCCGGCTGCCGTGGCCGAAAAAATCGCTGCCGTGCGCGCTGCCGCTGCCGCCAAGGGTCGCAAGGTGAAATTCGGCATACGCCTGCATGTGATCGTGCGCGAAACTGCCGAACAAGCCTGGCAGGCCGCCGATGAGCTGATCTCGCAGGTGACGGATGAAACGATCGCGGCAGCGCAGGCCGCCGTGGCTCGTTTTGATTCTGTGGGGCAGCAGAAAATGAGCGCTCTGCATGGTGGCCGCCGCGATAAGCTGGTGGTGTCACCCAACCTGTGGGCAGGTGTGGGCCTGGTGCGTGGCGGGGCTGGTACTGCGCTGGTCGGCAGCCCGCAAGAAGTGGCCGCCCGTATGCAGGAGTATGCCGATCTCGGCATCGAATATTTCATTTTTTCCGGTTATCCGCATCTGGAAGAGTCTTATCGCGTGGCGGAACTGTTGTTCCCGCTGCTGCCGCTGACGATCAAGGCTGGCAGCGAAGCCGCCATCAAAACCAATCTGACCGGTCCGTTTGGCGAGGCATTGTCCCACCGCGGCCCGCAAGTCTCTGCTTCCTGAAAGACCCTGCATGAATACGATAGCCAACGAAGTCCACTTACCCCCGGTGTTTGAGGGTAGCCCGCAGCATCGCGCCGAGCAGCTGGCGGCTTATCTGGCCAAAACTGCCGCCGAGCGCGATGTGCAGGGTGGCACCCCCTACGCCCAGCGCGACGCCGTGCGCCAGAGCGGATTGCTCAAGCTGCTGATTCCGGTGGAGTGGGGCGGCCTGGGCGGCAACTGGTCGCAGCTCTACCGCATCATCCGCACCATTGCGCGGGCCGATAGCTCGATAGCCCAGGTGTTTGCCTTTCAGTTTCTGATGCTGGCTTCGGTGCGGCTGTATGCCACCGAGACGCAATGGCAGACCCTTTGGCGCGAGACAGCCGAGAAAAATCTCTGGTGGGGCAATGCGCTCAACCCGCTGGATAACCGCACCATCGCCACGCCTGCAGGGGATCATTACCTATTTCATGGCCAGAAAAGCTTTTGCTCCGGCGCCACGGATTCGGATCGCCTGATTGTCTCGGCGATTGAGGCCGATACTGGACGTTTTCTGG
Source organism: Methylovorus sp. (assembly GCA_035565335.1). Classification (GTDB taxonomy): domain Bacteria; phylum Pseudomonadota; class Gammaproteobacteria; order Burkholderiales; family Methylophilaceae; genus Methylovorus. The sequence goes on along the minus strand of DATMSO010000047.1, from coordinate 20,990 downwards.
TGGCGGCTGTGCCGACCAGCCGCGCCGGTATAGCGCTTCATCATGACTGGGACAACATGGGCCAGCGCCAGACCGATAGCGGCAGTGCCGAATTCACGAATTTGCGGGTGGAGGCCGATGAGCTGCTGATGAATCCCGGCCCCTTGAGCTCGCCGTTTTCCAGCCTGCGTTCGCTAGTGGCCCAGCTGATTTTTACCAATATCTACCAGGGCATTGCCGAAGGCGCGCTGGCAGAAGCCAGCCAGTACACGCGCCAGAGTTCGCGCGTCTGGTCCGGCTCGCTGGCGGCCACCGTCCAGCAAGACCCCTACACCCTGCTGCATTACGGCGAATTCTGGGCCAGCCTCGAAGCCTCGCGCGTGCTGGCTGACCATGCGGCCACCTTGCTTGATGCGGCTTGGGCCAAAGACCTGGCGCTGGGCGAAGAAGAGCGCGGCCAGCTGGCGCTGGCGGTGTTTGCCGCCAAGGTCAATATCACCCGCAGCGGGCTGGATGTGACCTCACGCATGTTTGAGGTGGCCGGCGCGCGCGCCACCACTGCACGCCTGCGGCTGGACCGTTTCTGGCGCAACTTGCGGGTCTACACCCTGCACGATCCGGTGGATTACAAGCTGCGCGATCTGGGCGACTGGGCGCTGAACGGCCAGTATCCCACCGCCAGTTTTTATTCCTGATTTTTGAATTTGTCTGCGCGACAACATGACTTGAGGCAGTGCGCGGGTTTACCCGTTGCGCTGCTTGACTGAACACATTGATTAACTACATTGGGCAACACGAAAATATCATGACGCAAGCCATTATCGATATGCGGAGCCGGCCGGCTTACCTGCATGACTTCTTCGGCGCCACGCCGGACACCGCGGCCTACGATACCGCCGTCTGGCTGAATCGCCGCGTCGGTTCGCACGACCCCGAGCATTTCCGCCGCTCGTATACCATCGAAGGCTATCTGGCCGAGATAGAGGCGGCGGGCGTGAGCAAGGCGGTGGTGGTCGGGCGCGAAACGCCGAGCCTGACAATAGACAATGACGAGATTGCCGCCCTGGTAGGCCATAGCGATAAGCTGATCGGCCTGGGTTCGGTGGATATCCAGCAACGCGGTGAAAAAAGCGCGATTGAGGAAATCAATCGCGCCATCAATACCTTTGGCTTTCGTGCCATCAATATCGAGCCGGGCTTTGGCGAGCCTGCGCTAGAGGCCGATGACCCGGTGTTTTATCCGGTGTATGAAGAGTGCCTGCATTTTGATGTGCCGGTGTGCCTGATGTCCGGCCCCACCACGCCTGACTTTGCCTTTGCCCGGCCGGAGGCAGTGGCGCGGCTGGCACGTCGTTACCCGCGGCTCAAGATCATCTGCTTCCATGGCTATTATCCGTATGTGAACGAGATCATAGGCGCGGCTTTCCGCTACGATAATCTCTACCTGGTGCCGGATATGTATATCTTCCAGCCGGGTTCGCAACTCTATGTGGAATCGGCCAACAGCTTTTTGGCTGACCAGCTGCTGTTTGGCTCGTCGTATCCTTTCCGCGCCATGCGGCAATCGGTGGATGACTTTGCCGCACTGGGGTTCAAGGATAGCGTGCTGGATAAGGTGTTTTACCAGAATGCCGCGCGCCTGTTGCAGATCGCGCCGCCTGCAACGGGTATCGCCGGTAAATCCGCTAACCGGTCGGCCGTCGCTACCACCGCCTGAGTTTGCCGGTAGCGGCTTCAGGATTGCTATCTCCAGGATTACCAGCGTCAGGATCACCAGCGCCTGACCTCGGCACACTCTGGCACCTGCCTGCCTCCGGCCACAAGGCCGGAGGCAGGCTTTTTAACGGCGATGGCTAATGTGCATGGCCGCTGCGCCGCTGCCAGCGGGTACGCAGCCACTGCTCACCATCATCCACAAAGGTATACACGGCGGGAATCACGATCAGACTCAGGATGGTGGAGGTGATCAAGCCGCCAATCACCGCAATCGCCATCGGCGAACGGAAGCTGGGGTCCGCGCCCAGGCCCAGGGCAATCGGCACCATGCCTGCGCCCATGGCCAGCGTGGTCATGATGATGGGGCGCGCGCGTTTGCGGCAGGCATCGATCAGCGCTTCCATGCGTGACAGCTGTGGTTGCCCGCTGCCATGGCCTCCGCTGCGCGCCATGATGGCGTATTCCACCAGCAGAATGGAGTTTTTGCTGACAATGCCCATCAGCATCAGCAAGCCGATCAGCGAGGGCATGGAGAAGCTTTTGCCAGTAAGCAGCAACAGCACAAAGGCGCCGCCTATGCTCAGTGGCAAGGCCATCAGGATGGTCAATGGCTGCATGAAATCGCGGAACAGCAGTACCAGCACGGCATAAATGCACAGCACGCCAATCGCCATTGCCAGACCAAAGCTCTGGAACAGATCATTCATGTTCTCAGCATCGCTCGACGGCACGATATGCACGCTAGGCGGCAGATTCTTGATCGCCGGCAGCTGCATGGCTTCGGCATAGACCGCGCCCAGTTCGCGCTGGCCCAGCTCCACTTCTATCGACACATTGCGCACGCGCTTGAAGCGGTCAATCTGCGCCGGGCCGCTACCCATGTGTATATCGGCAATATTGCCTATGCGCACCGGGCCGTTGGTGCCACTGACCGTCAGGCGCGAAATGGCATCCAGATCGGTGCGGAAGCTTTCGGGAAACTGAATGCGGATAGGCACCTGCCGGTCGGCCAGATTGAGCTTGGGCAGGTTGATGTCGTAATCGCCTGCGGTGGCAATGCGTACCACATCGGCAATATCGCGCGTGGTCACCCCAAGGGCGGCAGCGCGGGCGGTGTCTGGCCGGATGATGACTTCCGGTTGCACCAGGCTGGCATTGGAATACACATTGCCGATATTGCGCAGGGTGCGCAGGCCCCGCATCACTTCGGTGGTGGCTTCGCTCAGGGCCAGCGGGTCATCGCTTTGCAGGTTGAGCACCATCTTCACGCCAGTATCCAGCGAGCCCACCTTGATGCGCATGCCGGGCAGGGCACCTAGAGCTTCGCGCAGTTGCCCCTCAATCTTCTGCTGAGTAATGCTGCGCTCCGTGCGATGCACCATCACCACCGTCAGCACGGCTTTGCGGTTTTCAGCGGTAGAGCCTGCCGAAAAGCCCTGGCCCGAAGTGCCATTGCCTATGCTGCTATACACATGGCGCACATTGGGGTTCTTGCTGATCAGCTCACGTACCTGGTCGGCGGCCCTGGCGGTGTCCTGCAGATGGGCACCTGGTGCCAGCTCGATATTCACCAGCGTCATGCTGCGGTCAGCCGGCGGTACAAAGCCCTTGGGCAGCAGGGGAATCAGCATGAGTGAGCCCACGAAAAACAGCAGCGCCAGGCTGACGGTCACCAGGCGGTGGCGTACCGACCATGCCACCAGGGCCAGGTAGCGCCGGGTGATCCAGCCATCGGTCTCGGCTTTTTCCGGTTTGGGCTTGAGAAAGTAAGCCGCCATCATCGGCGTGATCAGACGCGCCACGGCCAGCGAGGCAAAAATGGCAAAGACTGCCGTCCAGCCAAACTGCTTGAAAAACTTGCCAGCGATGCCGGACATGAAAGCCGTGGGCAGGAAGACCGCGATCAGGGCAAAGGTGGTGGCGATCACCGCCATGCCGATCTCGTCCGCCGCTTCCATGGCCGCTTCGCGCGGCGATTTGCCCATATTGAGGTGGCGCGCGATATTTTCGATTTCCACAATCGCATCGTCCACCAGAATCCCCACCACCAGCGCCAGCGATAGCAGGGTGACGGTGTTGATGGTGTAGCCAAACACGCTCATGCCGATAAAGGTGGGCAATACACTGAGCGGCAGTGCCACGGCGGCAATAATGGTGGCGCGGAAATCCCGCAGGAACAGCATCACCACCAGCACCGCCAGCACGGCACCTTCGTACAGCAGGTGCATGGAGCCGTCGAAGTTGTCCTGCACCGGCGTGACGTTTTCCCAGGCGGTGGCGATCTTGACACCGGGGTGGCCAGCATTGAATTCGGCCACGGCCTGGTCAAGACGCGCCTTGAGGCCGGTTTCGCTCTCGCCCTTGCTACGCGTGATTTCAAAGCCGACCACTGGTTTGCCATCCATCATGGCAATATGGCTGCGTTCAGCAATGGTGTCCTCGACATCGGCTACCTGGCCCAGGGTGACATAGGTGCCGGTGAGCGTGGGCAACTGCAGGTCACGCAGCTGGCTCGCTACCTTTACCGTGCCTAGCGTACGTACCTGCTGGCGTATGCCGCCCAGATCGGTTCGCCCGCCCGAGCTTTCCAGCTGCATGCGGCGCAATTCGGAAGAGACAGTGGCGGCGCTGACGCCCAATGCCACCATTTTTTCCGGATCCAGCGAAATGCGCACTTCGCGGTCGACGCCGCCCACACGTTCAAACTTGCCTACCCCGGTGACGGACAGCATTTTCTTGGCGATCTCGTTGTCGATCAGCCAGCTGAGGTCGCGTTCATCCAGATCGTTGGCGGTGACGCTGTAGTTGACGATGGCAGAGCCTGAGGTGGTAATGCGCGAGACGATGGGGTCTTTGGTGTCTGCCGGCAGCTCGGAGCGCACGCGCGAGACCGCCGAGCGCACGTCGTTTTCGGCATCGGAGACCGATTTTTCCAGCTGGAACTGCACCGAGATCGTCACCTGGCCATCCAGTATCTTGGTGGTGATGTGCTTGACCATGTCGACCGAGGCTATGGAATCCTCGATCTTGCGGGCGACGTCATTTTCCAGCTGGCTGGGCGAGGCGCCTTCCAGCGTGGCGGTGACGCTAACAGCCGGTAACTCAATATCCGGGAAGTCCTGCACCTTGGAGGTTTTGAAGGCAAACAGCCCGACAATGCTGAGCAGGCCAAACAGCAGAATGGCCGGTATCGGGTTGCGGATGGAATAGGCGGAAATATTCATGGCGGCCCCGTTATTGCGCAACGCGCACGATGTCGCCATCGATCAGGAAGCCGACGCCGTTTTCCACATAGCGCCCTTGTGGCTCAATGCCTTCGCGGATAATGATGCGGTCGCCGACATGGCCGCCGCTCACCACCTTGCGCCGCTGCACGTGTTGGTCTGCATTGACCGTAAATACATATTCATAGCCATCGCGGTTCAGCACGGCGGTGCTGGGCAGACTGAGCCCGCTCTGCTGGCCAACGGCAAAACTGCCACGGGCAAACATGCCGCTCTTGAGCGGGCCATCCAGCCCGTGAGGAATATCCACATACACCAGGGTATTGCGCGTGTCCTGGTTCATGGTGGGTGCAATCACGCGCACCTTGCCTGTCACCTGCGACTGGCTGCCGGTGGGGGTCAATGTCACTGCCTGGCCGGGCTTGATGCTGGCCAGCTCGGTGGCGCCGACTTCGCCGCGCCATTCCAGCCGGTCCTGCATCACCATGCGGAACAGTTCTTCACCGGCATTGACCACGCTGCCTACGGTGGCGGTGCGACTGCTGATGGTGCCAAAGTCGGGCGCGATGATGCGCGTGCGACGCAAGCGCAGATTTTCGCTTTCCAGCGCGGCCAGAGCCGATTGATAACTTGCGCGCGCCGTTTGCTCGGTGGTGAGGTATTGCACCACTTGCTGCTCGCTGAGGGCGCCTTTTGCCAGACCTTTGACGCGGTTCACATCCAGTTCGGCCTGACGCAGCGTGCTTTCTGCTTTCAACACATCCGCCTGTTTCTGGGCGAGGTCGGCTTTCACCGTTTCATCATCAAACTCAGCCAGCACCTGGCCTTTTTTCACCGGGTTGCCCACATTGACATACACCGCTTTCAGCCGCAGTCCGCTGACTTCATTGCCGATGATGGCTTCCTGCCAGGCCAGGATATTGCCGTTGGCGGTGACGCTGGTGGTGGAAGAGGCTTCCTGCGGGCTTACCAGCCGCACGGTGAGTGCGGGTTTGGTTTCGCCAGCCTCCGAGTCAGATTTACCGGGATGGCAGGCCGTTAAAAGGGCCGTGGTCAGCAACAGGGCGAAAGGGATATAAGGGGCGCGGATATTCATGGTTGGTTCTCGGTGGAATTGGCGGTGTTGGTGGCAAGTGGCGTATCGGCACCTTGCCAGCCGCCACCGACGGCAATGTAGAGTTCAATCAGGGTGGTGATGCGGTTCTGGTTCAGCTGGGTCAGCGCATAGTCGGCTTCCAGTGCGTTGCGGCGCGTGGTTTCCAGGTCAATGGCATTATCAAACCCGGCTTCATAGCGCTGGCTGATGGCCTGCAGCGCCTGCGCATAATTGTCAGCCGCCTGCTGCAAGCTGGGCTCACGTGCGTTGTAGCTTTGCAGGGTCAGCAGTTTCTGCTCGACTTCCTTAATGGCATTGCGCGCCTTGCTGCGGTAATTGCTGTCGGCGGCGCGCAGGCTTTCCCAGGCGGCGGCAGAATTCGCCTTGCGCTGCCCCATGTCAAACAGCGGAATGTCGATGGTGGGGCCAAACGACCAGGTCACCGCATTATTGGTGACGCCGGAGGTCAGGTAACGCACCGGGGTGATGTTGCCGCTGAGGGTGATCTTGGGGTATTTGGCCGCTTCTTTCACACCGACATCGGCACTGGCCGCAGCAAGGTCACGCTCGGCGGCCAGCAGGTCGGGGCGTTGCTCCAGCAAGGCGGCCGGCACCGAGGGAATATCAAACGTGCCCGGTTGCAATACCGTGAAGTCACGCGGTGCCAGGCGTTCGCGCAACTGCGGTTCGGCCATGCCGGTCAGCGCCACCATGGCCTTGATCTGCAGCTCGCATTGCATCTGCTGGTCGTTGAGGTCGCTGGCGGCCTGAGCTTGCGTGGCTTGCGCCAGCGCATTGTCGGAGTCGGACTTGAAGCCGTGAGCGGTGGCCGAAGCCGTCAGTTCGGCACTGCGCGTCTTGGATTCGAGGTAACGCTCATACAGCCGCACTTTCTGCTGGCAGAAGCGATAGTCGTTATAGGCTTTGGCGCTCTCGGACGCCACCGAAAGCCGCGCATCCTGCAGCAGGCTGCGCTTGGCATCGTACGCGGCCAGCGAGGATTCACGCTCGCGACGCAGGCCACCGAAGAGGTCAATTTCCCATGAGGTATCAAAGCTGATCTGCTGCTGGGTGATCAGGGTAGGGTCGCCACCAAAGGAGAAAGCTTTGCGCGTGATGGAAGGCGTGGCGCTGAGGCCATCAAACCCCATGGCGCGTGCCGCCACCAGATTTGCACGGGCGCTGGCGATATTCTTGTAGGCATCAGCCACGCTGGCGCTATTGCGTTCGGCGGCAGTGATGATCTCCAGCAGCACGTCGTCATTGAATTGCCGCCACCAGTCGGCGGCCTGCGCGTTGGCCTGCGGCGTTTGCACCTGCCAGGTCGCGGGGGTGGCGGCCTCGGGTTTCTTGTAATCCGGGCCGACCATGGGCCAGCCTTGGCAGCCCGCCAGCACCATGGCGAGCATGGCGGGAAATGCGTAAGTGAAGAAGCGCTGCGTCATGCGGATGTCTCCTGTATGCCTGTGCGGCGTATTTTTTCGTCCAGCACCATGGCGCTGGCGTAGCGGCCATAGCGCGCGGCCATGCGATCCAGCGCGGCATGGTCTTTCAAGAGTTGTGGCGTCATGGTGCGTATGATGTTCTGGCCCATGAACAAATGCACGGCCATGCCTATGCATGCCAGTACCAGGCTCTGGATGGCATCATCGGCCTCGCGGGCATCCAGATGGCGGCAAATCAGCTCGGTCATGGCGGCATGGTGGGGCTTGATCTCGTTTTCGATTTCTTCTTCCCAAATACCGGTGGGCTCCAGCATCTCGCGGTAACGCAGTTTCATCACGTCCTGCACCGCCTCACCCATTTTCAGCGGCTGAAAGAATTCCATGTAGAACTGCTGCAGGGCGGCTTCGAGCGGGAGCTCTGGCGCGGTAAAGCCGTATTCGCAGGGGCGTGCAACCAGGCTGGGCCACGAAAATACCGTGCGATACAAGCCGGCTTTATCGGTGAAGTAGTAGCTGATGGCCGAGACATTGACCTGCGCGGCCTGGGCAATCTGCCGCACGCTGGTTTTGGCATAGCCTTTTTCGGCGAAGAGCTTGAGCGCGCATAGCAGGATTTTCTGCCGGGCTTCGGCGCCATCGGTGCGGCTGGCGGTCTGAGGAGGAGAGGTCATGGATGCGGCATCAGGACAATAATCGACCCCGCATCATACATCAAACAAACGTTTGATCAATAACCTTTACAAAGATTTAAGTGAGGCCTTATGCACGGCGATATGGGCGCTTGATGTGCCTTGCGTGTCGGCCCTCGGGCGTATGGTTTGCCTGCGGTTTGCCATGATGCGCAGGGTGTCTGTCAGTGGTATTGCGGGCAAAAAAACGCCTGGTCGGGCCAGCCCGCCAGGCGCATCGTCAGCTCACTGCGGATCAGGTTAAATCCAGGGATGACGCGGTGGATTCACCTTGTTCAGCACATAATTGCCCACGGCGTAATACTTCCAGCGCACCGGATCATGCAGGGTGTGGGTGCGGGCATTGCGCCAATGGCGGTCGAGGTTGTACTCGCCCAGGGTGGAGCGCGTGCCGGCCAGCTCAAATAGCTTGCTGCCGGCCAGCAGCGCTGTTTCGGTGCTCAGCACCTTGGCTTCCGCCACGGCGATGGAGGCGGCGGCCACGGTTTCTTCATTGGGGGTTTTCTGCGCGGCATCAATGAACTCGCCTGCGCGCTTCAGCAGCGCATCGGTGGCATGTACGCGAATCTGGAGATCGCCGATGTCCTTCAGCGTGAGCGGGTCTTCGTAACCATGCTCGAGGTCGGTGTCGATCCAGGGGCGGGTGTGGTTGCGCACAAAGTGCAGGGTGTCGCGCAGCGCAGCGCGGGCGATGCCAGTATCGACGCCGGCCTGAATGATCTGCGCAATCGGCCCCATAGGGGTCGGGCGATCAAATGCCAGGTGGTGCGGTAGCACATATTCGGCGGGCACGAAAATATTCTCAAGGATGGTGGTGCCGCTGGCCGTGGTGCGCTGACCAAAGCTGGACCAATCGTCAATGATGGTGAGGCCCTTGCTGCCTTTTTGCACGAAGGCGACCACGGTATTGTCGTGTTCATCCTTGGCGACCACAGGCACCCAGTCCGCCAGCAGAGCGCCGGAGGAATAGAATTTCTTGCCGGATAGCAGGTAACCGCCCTCGGTGGGCGTCAGCTTGGTTTTCACGTCATTGACCGTGCGGGTGCCGATCTCGGAAAACGCATTGCCGAAGCGCACGCCTTTTAATACCAGATCAAAGAAAAACTTCTTTTGCCACTCGGTGCCGTCCAGGCGCAGGCCTTCGACCATATACAAATGGTTTTGCGGAATCTGGCCGATGCTGGGGTCGGCTTCCGCCACGATGGCGATTACCTCGGCCAGCGTGCTATTGGAGACAAAGGCGCCGCCGTATTCCTTGGGTACGGTGATGCCCCAGAGCCCACTTTGCGAAAAATAGTCCAGTTCAGGTCGCGGCAGGCGACGCTCTGCGTCGCGCACGGCGGCGTCCTTGGCAATATGCGCGGCAACCTGGTGGGCGACCGCAATCGCTTCTTCGTCGGAAGTAATAATGTGTGCGTGCGGACGGGACGCGATCGCCGCGTCCGTTTCCTTGTGCAATACCGATGCTGTGGTCATACAAACTCCTGATCATGAATAAAAAGATAACTAGCGTGGCGCCAGGGCCATCTCTAGACAGGAATTGCACAGAGCGTGCCAGAATATATCCATATGATTTTTAATGAATATTTTTAAATTGTCGCAACGAGGGCGCGGCTGTAGCAGCAGGCTGCTGCCCCTGTGCTGCCAGATCAGCAATTTCGGCGCTTAAAGCGGGATTTTTGTGTTGGCTGCGGTTCGAAAATGCCGCTTGAGCGCATTTTTTGAGGGGGATATCAGCAAAAACCTGCTGATTGAGCAGCAGCCAGTCAGCATGCAGGCCGCTTTTGCAACAGCAGTATATCCGGGTGAATTTTATTAAGTATATGAATTTAATATAAAAAATATGGTGGCACGGTTGCTGCTATTCAGTAGGGGAGTGTGGTTCCTTGTTGGAGCCGCGAACCTGTGAATAGGAGTCACCATGAGCAAGAAACTGATTGTTACGGCAGTTGCAGGCAGCACCAGCCGTCCATCCCGCACCCTTACCCTGGTCGAGGAAATCGCCGCCCGCCTTGGCAAGCACCTGCCGATTGAGCTCAAGCTGATCGAACTGGGCGAACTGGGCCCTGACCTCGGCGCCTCATTAAGCTACGACAGCATCAAGCCTGCCGTGCGTCAGGCGATCAAGGATATCGAAACCACCGATGTGCTGATTTTCGCCACCCCGGTCTACCGCGGGTCTTATACCGGCCTGCTCAAGCACCTGTTTGACCTGGTGCATTACGAAGCCCTGATTGATGTGCCCGTGCTGCTGGCGGCGACAGGTGGCAGCTTGCGCCATTCCCTGGTGATTGAGCATCAGTTGCGCCCCATGTTCAGTTTCTTCCAATCACTGACTTTGCCGGTGGGCGTGTATGCCATCGAGAGCGAGTTCAGCAATTACAAGATCAGCAACGAAGCGCTGGATCAGCGCATAGACCTGGCGATTGAGCGCGCGCTGCCTTTTTTGAAGCACCGCGAACTGGCCGCCCCTGAGGCAGCAGAAGCCGCCGCCAAGCTGGTTGCCAGCGCGTCCTGAGGATGGACGCCGGCACGCCATTTCAATATTTACGAAAGGAATTACTGTGAGCACCCCCACACAACAAGCCCCTATCAAATTTGCCTACTGGGTCCCCAATGTCAGCGGCGGCCTGGTTGTCAGCAATATCGAGCAGCGCACCAGCTGGGATTTTGAATACAACAAGAAACTGGCGCAGATCGCTGAAAAAGCAGGCTTTGATTACGCCTTGAGCCAGATTCGCTTTACCGCCGGCTATGGCGCGGAGTATCAGCACGAGTCCGTGTCGTTTTCGCATGGCTTGCTGGCCGCCACCGAAAAACTGAACGTGATTGCGGCTATCCTGCCTGGTCCCTGGGATCCGGCGGTGGTTGCCAAGCAGATCGCTACCATTGATCACCTCACCGGCGGTGGCCGCATTTCGGTGAATATCGTCTCCGGCTGGTTCAAAGGCGAGTTTGTAGCGATAGGCCAGCCATGGCTGGAGCATGACGAGCGCTACCGTCGTTCGCAGGAGTTCATCGAGGCGCTGAAAGGCATCTGGTCCACAGATGATTTCAGCTACCACGGCGATTTTTACCGCTTCCACCACTACTCGCTGAAACCCAAGCCGCTGAAGCAACCGGAAGTATTCCAGGGCGGCAGCTCGCGGGCAGCGCGTGACATGGCAGCCAAGGTATCCGACTGGTATTTCACCAACGGCAATACGGTAGAGGGCATCAAGGCGCAGGTGGATGATATTCGCGCCAAGGCCGCGGCCAATAACCACAGCGTGAAGATCGGCGTGAATGCCTTTGTGATTGCGCGGGATACCGAAGAAGAAGCCAAAGCCGTTCTGGCCGAGATTATTGCCAAGGCCAATCCCGAGGCGGTAAATGCCTTTGGCGATGCCGCCAAGCAGGCCGGCAAGTCGAGCCCGGAAGGCGAAGGCAACTGGGCCAAGTCCACCTTTGAAGACCTGGTGCAATACAACGATGGCTTCAAGACCAACCTGATCGGCACGCCACAACAGATCGCTGAGCGCATCGTCGCGTTGAAGGCCGTGGGTGTAGATCTGATCCTGTCCGGCTTCCTGCATTTCCAGGAAGAAGTGGCCTACTTTGGCGAGAAGGTATTGCCGCTGGTGCGCGAACTGGAAGCGGGCAAGGTCGCCCTGGCCGCGTGAGCAGAACGAGGTAAGCCAACGCCATGAGTCACGATACGCTACCCGGCCTGTTGCAGCACCAGGCCGCCCAGCGCGGAGCCGATGTCGCCATCCGCCACAAACAGCTGGGCATCTGGCATGTCCTGCGCTGGCAGGAGGTGTGGCGCGAGGTGCAGCACCTCGCCGCCGTGCTGCAGGCACGCGGTTTTCAAAAAGGCGATGCGCTGTTTTTGCTGAGTCATCCCCGTCCGCAGGCATTGCTCTTGCAATTGGCGGCGCAATGGTTAGGCGGCGTAGCGGCGCCGGTGGACCTGCTCGCCGCGCGTGACGATACCTTGCGCGTGCTGCAGGGCTTGCGTCCCACCTGGGTATTTGCCGAAGGCGAAGACGAAATCGCGCTGCTGGCGGAGGCGGGTGCGGTGCCGCGCTTGCTGATCTATGCCGATCAGCGTGGCGTGGTGGCGAACCATAGCAGCGCGCACCTTGCCTATGCCGAGGCGCTGGCATTGGCGGCAGAAACCGTGCAGGCAGCACCGCAGCAGCAGGCGCCGCTGGTGGCCGCCGTGGACCATGCTTTTGCCTTTTACCGGCTTGAAGCCCAGCAGGCTGACCAGGCGCCGCAGCTGCAATTGCAGACCATCAGCCATCATGAGTTGCTGAACGAGGGGCGCCGACTGTTACGTCAGGAAAACCTCAAGCCGCAAGATGAAGCGCTGGCGGCGCGCGCATTTGCCGCCAGTGGCCATGCGCGCTACCTGCTGGCGCCATGGTTGCTCGCTGGTTTCCGGCTTAATTTTCCGGAAAACCTGGCCACCCGCGACAACGACAGACGTGAGCTCGGCCCCACGCTGGTAGCGGGTACCCGTGAGACCTATCAGCGCCTGGAGTCCCTGGTGCAACAGCGCCTGCCCCAAGCGGGCAGCTGGCGGCGGCGCCTGGTGGACTGGGCCTTGCGTACCTCAAGTGCGACGCGCAAACCACTGGTGGTATCGCTCAGACCCGTGGCAAAACCGCCCCGCTTCAGCCTGCAGCTCCTTTTGGCGCAGTGGCTGGTGATTAACCCGCTACGCGATGTCATCGGCTTCAGCCGTACGCGCGTGCCTTTGCTGGTGGGCGAGCCCTTGCCAGAGTCATCGCTGCGCTTTTTCCACAGTCTGGGCATTGAGGTGCGCAACTGGGAAGAGCAAGCCTATTGGTATGTGCTGGAAGGTGGCAAGGCGCGCGTGGTGAAACGCGGCCACGCATCCCTCACGCTGCCCACGCCTGCGGTGGCAGCTGCCAGCGTCAGCACGGTCGGGAGTCCATCATGAGCAGCCCATTACTGGAACTCAGCCACATCTCGCTCTCGTTCAAGGGCGTGAAGGCGGTTACCGACATCAGCTTTGCGGTGAAGGAAGGCGAGATCTGCGCCTTGATCGGTCCCAATGGCGCGGGTAAAAGCTCGCTCCTGAATGTGATCAATGGCGTTTACCAGCCCGATAGCGGCGATATCCAGTATGCCGGCGACCGCCTGAAACGCATGCAACCGCATGCGGCTGCCCGCCGCGGCATTGCCCGTACCTTCCAGAACATTGCCTTGTTCAAGGGCATGAGCGTGCTGGACAACGTATTGACCGGGCGCAATCTCAAGGTACGCGGCAGCTGGCTGGAGCAGGCGCTGCATATCGGCCGGGCGCCGGGCGATGAAGTGATCCAGCGCCAGCGTGCCGAAGAGATTATCGAATTTCTGCGCATACAACCCTGGCGCAACAGCATCGTCGGTACCTTGCCTTATGGGCTGCAAAAGCGTGTCGAGCTGGCACGGGCATTGGCAGCCGAGCCACGGCTGCTGTTGCTGGATGAACCCATGGCCGGCATGAATCACGAGGAAAAAGCCGACATGAGTCGCTTTATTCTCGATACCCAGCGCGAGTTTGGCACCACCATCGTCCTGATTGAGCATGACATCGGTGTAGTGATGAATCTCTCTGACCATGTGGTGGTGCTGGATTACGGCAAGAAAATCGGCGATGGCACGCCGCAGGAAGTGCGCGAAAACCCGGAGGTGATCGCCGCTTATCTGGGGACATCGCATTAAGAACATGGCAGGCATGACACAGGACGGCAGGGCTGCGGCCACTGACCGGGGAAAGGGTAACGATGGAATTTTTCTTTGAAGTATTGCTGGGCGGGCTGTTGGCGGGCGTGATGTATTCGCTGGTCGCGATCGGCTTTGTGCTGATTTACAAGGCCTCGGGCGTGTTCAACTTTGCCCAGGGTTCCATGGTGCTGTTTGCGGCGCTGACGTTTGTCAGTCTGCTGGAGCGCGGTATTCCATTCTGGCTGACGTTTGGCATTACCTTGCTGACTATGGTGGTGCTGGCCTGGGCGATTGAGCGCTTCATGTTGCGCAAGCTGGTCAACCGGCCACCTATCACGCTGTTCATGGCGACGCTGGGGCTGAGTTACATGATTGAAGGCCTGGCGCAGGCAGTATGGGGTGCGCAGGTCCATGGGCTGGAGTTGGGCATCAGCGATGAGCCGCTGGAACTGGGCGGCATGCTGCTGTCGCAGTTCGATCTGTTTGCCGCGGGCGTGGCCGGTGGGCTGGTGATCTTTTTATCCTGGCTGTTCAACAAAACCCGCACCGGCATTTCGCTGCGCGCCGTGGCCGATGATCAGCTGGCGGCGCTGGCGGTCGGTATCAAGCTGCAGCGCATCTGGCTGATCGTGTGGTCAGTAGCCGGGTTTGTCGGGCTGGTAGCCGGCCTGTTATGGGGTGCGCGGTTGGGAGTGCAATTTTCGTTATCGCTGGTGGTACTCAAAGCCTTGCCCGTGCTCATCATCGGCGGTTTCACCTCCATCGGCGGGGCGATTGTTGGCGGCCTGATCATCGGCGCCTCTGAAAAACTGGCCGAGGTCTTTATCGGCCCTATTATCGGCGGCGGTATCGAGAACTGGTTTCCGTATGTATTGGCCTTGCTGTTTTTGCTGGTGCGACCAGCGGGCCTGTTTGGCGAACGCGCCATTGAGCGGGTTTAGGAGCGCATGATGTTGTACCGAGAGTCTGGACAATTTATTACCGATTACCGCGCCGATCGCCGTATCTTCCGGCTGTGGCAAGCGCGGACGGCGTTTTACCTGTTGCTGCTGGTGGCGTTTACGGTCGTGCCCTTTATCGCCAACGATTACTGGTTTAGCGCCATTCTGATTCCCTTCCTGGTGCTGTCGCTGGCCGGTCTGGGGCTCAATCTGTTGACCGGGTATGCCGGGCAATTGTCGCTGGGATCGGCGGCCTTCATGGCGGTGGGGGCGTTTGCTGCTTATAACTTCCATATGCGCATCGAAGGCCTGCCATTTTTGCTGAGCTTTGTGCTGGGCGGGCTCACCGCCGCCGGGGTGGGCATCCTGTTTGGCTTGCCCAGCCTGCGCATCAAAGGCTTTTATCTGCTGGTATCCACCCTGGCTGCGCAGTTTTTCGTGCAATGGGTGCTGACCAGTGTGAGCTGGTTTTCCAACAACAATGCCTCCGGCGTCATTAGCGCACCGCCGCTCTTGATTTTCGGGCGCGATTTCAGCTCGCCGGTTGGTCGCTATCTGCTCACGCTGACCGTGGTGGTGGCGCTGGCTTTTCTGGCACGCAATATTGTGCGCAGCGAACTGGGACGCCACTTCATGGCGGTGCGCGATATGGATACCGCGGCTGCCGTTATCGGCATTCCCATCCTCAAGACCAAACTGCTGGCCTTTGGCATTAGCTCGTTTTTCCTGGGGGTGGCTGGCGCCTTGTGGGCATTCACCTATCTGGGCACGGTGGAGCCGCATGGCTTTGATCTGTCACGCTCTTTCCAGATCCTGTTCATCATTATCATCGGTGGCATGGGCAGCATTCTGGGCAATTTTCTCGGCGCGGCGTTTATCGTGCTGCTGCCGATATTACTGTCCATTCTCTCGGGCAGCCTGCTGGCCGGGGTGGTCGATCCGGGGCAGCTGGAAAATCTGCAAAAAATCATCTTTGGCGGGCTGATCGTGTTTTTCCTGATCAAGGAGCCGTTTGGCCTCGCCAGGCTGTGGCAGAACTGGCGCGAGCGTAGCCGCGTCTGGCCACTACGCTACTGATGTACCGCGCTGGCTGCGCCGTGGATGACCACATCGCGCGCTCGGCCACGCACATTCTTAGTCAATAGGGGGTAAGGCATCGTGTGTTGAATTTCGGCATGTGTGTGGCCTCTTATATAACTAAAAACGGTGTTGATTTATTTAATTAAAACCAAGGAGTCTATTCGATGTTACATGTTGTCCAACAAGGCTTGAAACTGGCCGCGGCTATTGGCCTCGGGGTCAGCCTTTATGCCACTACGGCGCAGGCCGCCAATGAGCAGTATTTCCCTCTGCAAAGCTACCGTGTCGGCCCGTATGCCGCCGGCGGTACTGGATTTTTTGGCGGGTTTATCGATTACCTGCAATACGTTAATACCAAAGAAGGCGGCGTTAACGGCGTCAAATTTACCTGGAGCGAGTGCGAGACCGAATACGTGGTGGAAAAAGGCGTGGAGTGCTACGAACGCCTGAAAAAAGGCCTGAATGGCGCACCGGCCGCGGCGACCAATCCGCTGTCCGTGGGCATTGCCTACGCCACGCTGGAACGCTCAGCCGCTGACAAGCTGCCGTTGATCACCATCAATCATGGTCGCACCGACTCTACCGATGGCAGCGTGTTTCCCTATGTATTCCCGCTGCAGCTCAACCCTTACAGCGAGGTGTCGGCCATCATCAACTACATCGGCACCAAGTCGGGCGGCCTCGACAAGCTGAAGGGCAAGAAGATCGTGACGCTTTACCACGGCTCGCCATATGGCAAGGAAACCAATCCGATTCTGGAGTTGCTGGCCAAGAAATATGGCTTTGAGCTCACCTTGCTGGAAGTACCCCACCCTGGTAATGAGCAACAGTCACAATGGCTCAACATCCGCCGTATCAAGCCGGATTGGGTGATTCTGCGTGGCTGGGGCGTGATGAATCCGGTGGCGCTGAAGACGGCGCAGAAGACCGGTTTCCCGGCTGATCACATCATCGGCAACATCTGGAGCAACTCGGAAGAAGACGCAGCGCCGGCTGGCTCTGCTGCCAAGGGCTTTATCTCGATTACCACGCATCCTTCCGGCACCAACTTCCCGGTGCTGCAGGATATCGACAAATACGTGCTGAAAGCCGGCAAGGGCAATCTGCAGGACCCCAAGCGCTTTGGTACCGTTTATTACAACCTCGGCGTGGTCAATGGCATTCTGAACGTGGAAGCCGTGCGTGTGGCCCAGGCCAAGTTTGGCAAGCGTCCGCTGACTGGCGAAGAAGTACGCTGGGGCTTTGAAAACATCCGCCTGGATGAAAAGCGCCTGAAGGAGCTCGGTGCCTATGGCCTGGTGCAACCGCTCAAGCTGTCTTGCGCTGACCACGAAGGCGGTGGCGCGGTGCGCTTCCAGCAATGGGATGGCAGCAAATGGAACGTGATCTCCGATTGGGTGCAGGCTGACCGCAAGCTGCTGCGTCCTATCATCGAAGAATCGTCGCATCAGTATGCCAAGGAAAAAGGCATTACCCCGCGCGATTGCAGCAAGGAATAGTTCTGGCGTGTGAGCTTAATGCCCGCGGTGTGAGCCCCCCCGTGGGCGGATGAGGATGGCTTGCCGCGCTGTCCCCCTTGGCGGGGCGGTGAGCCTGATTCCGGTTGCGCCCTGGTGACCTGTCACCAGGGTGTTTCCGAAATCATTATCCTGATGGAGAGCGCCATGACGGCCCCTTTACTGCAACTTGATCACATTGAAGTTATTTACGACAAGGTTATCCTGGCGGTGCGCAATATTTCGCTACGGGTGGAGCCTGGCAGCGTAGTGGCGCTGCTCGGCGCCAATGGTGCGGGCAAAAGCACCACGCTCAAGGCCATTTCCGGTCTGGCGAATGCCGAACGCGGCGAAGTGGTGGATGGCCGCATTTACTATCTCAACCGCGATATCACCAGCGCTGCGCCTGACCAGCTGGTGGAGCTTGGCTTGGTGCAGGTGCTGGAGGGGCGGCATTGCTTCGCCCATCTCAGCGTGGAAGAAAACCTGCTGACTGGTGGTTATGTGCGCCACCGCTCGCGCGCTCAGCTGAATGCCGCCCTGGAGAAGGTTTACCATTATTTCCCGCGGCTCAAGCTCTTGCGGCGCAACCAGGCAGGCTATACCTCGGGTGGCGAGCAGCAGATGGTCGCCATTGGCCGCGCGCTAATGGCTGAGCCCAAACTGGTGCTGCTGGATGAGCCCTCCATGGGGCTGGCGCCGCTGGTGGTGGAGGAGATTTTTGAGATCGTACATAACCTCAATCGCCAGCAGGGCGTGAGCTTTTTGCTGGCCGAGCAGAATGCCAGCATTGCGCTTAAATATGCTGATTATGGTTACATCATCGAAAGTGGCCGGGTGGCGGCCGAAGGCAGCACCTCAGAATTAAAGAATCGCAGCGATTTGCAGGCCTTGTATCTGGGTTTGCAGGCGGCCTAGCACGCGCTGGTTTTGGCTGGGGGCGCAGACGTGGTGAGAGGTACGTCATGCCGGGTTAGCCCAGCCTGAAACGCTATTGCGCCACGCGCATATCAGACATACACATCAATGGGCGGATTCTGGCTGCGATCCACGGCGGTGGTACTGGCTTTCTGCTTCAATTCTTCGCGCATCTGGTCCAGCAGTTTCTGTTTGTCTTCCGGGCTCATGGCCTCGAACTCTTCCTTGCTGATGCCATGCGCGTGCATCCACGACCATTGCATTTTTTCTGCATACGACATCTTCATGTATTCCTGCAGCTCTTGCGCTGGGTCACTCTTGGCCGTGCTGTTTTCCAGGGGTTTATCTGCAACCGCCACGCTGCTGGTCGTCTGCTGCGTGCTGTCTTCCGCCGTGGGTGTGCTCAGCTCCAGTGCTCTTGCCTGGCTGCTCTCCACGCGCGTGCGATAGGCGGCTGCCGCTCCCAGCGGTGTGCCAGTGATGAATGGGCTGATACTCATTGCAACGCTCCCCGACCTCTTGTTATTGGCTGATCGCATACACGATGCGTCAGCCTTGCATCTTAGTCAGCGAGTCGGCGTGGCAAAAACCGGAATAGAGCGGATATTGGTGGTTTGTTTGCCGCTATGAAACGCGGGGCCAGACAGGCGGCCTTTGCGACATTAGTGCGGAGTATGCGAGGAGGGTGGCATGTAGCTCCACCGAGGTATCCACAGCAAGGCCAGCAATGACACCAGGGCAATGGCGATGCTGAGCCACAACATGAGCGGATAGCTTGCCATGCGTTGCGGGTAAATGTGGATGACCGCGCCCAGCCCAATGGCATTGCCGCCTGCGACCAGCACAGCGGCAGCGTAATCCTGAAAGCGGCGCGCGCGGTTGGCTCCCTGCGCCCATTGTGGATCGGTGTTGTAGCTGGGCAGGCCGTGGTCTGCATTGCCCAGTTGTTCCAGCTGGGCGAGAAAGCGGCGCAGATTGGTAATTGCCCGCTCGGTTTTGTAATTCAAAAATGCCAGGCAAACAGAGGCAACGGGAAACCCAAGTACCAGCCATTCCACCGGCAAGGTATCCATGCCCGCGCCCGGCTTCAGCGCCACCAGGGCCGCCAGCAGGCTGACCGTCAGCGTGACATACAGCGTCAGTGCTTGCTGGCGCTGGTTAATGCGGGCGTTGACCTCCTGATAGGCGGCAATAAAGCGGTAATTGGCGTCGACATAATGCGGCTTGCTCATTCGGAGTCCTTGAAGCGTTTACGGATTAAACGAGAGAGCGGCGGGCATGCGCATGGCCTTGGCCGCCCGTGCTGCGCTTGTTTCGTTATACCTGGCTTAGCGCTTGTTCCAGATCGGCGATCAGATCATCCACATGCTCAATGCCAACGGACAGCCGTACCAGGTCTTCGCTGACGCCGGCTTTTTTCAGCTCTTCCGGACTTAACTGGCGATGCGTGGTGGTGGCTGGATGGCACGCCAGACTTTTGGCATCGCCAATATTCACCAGCCGGGTGAACAGTTTGAGCGCGTCGATAAAACGCGTACCGCCTTCACGCCCGTGCTCGACGCCAAACGACAGGATGCCGGAAGCGCGGCCGCTCAGGTATTTGTCCACCAGCGCCCGGTCAGGATGGTCGGGCAGCCCGGCATAATTGACCCATTTCACCTTGGGATGCTGTTTCAGATATTGAGCGATGCGCAGGGCATTGTCGCTGTGGCGTTCGATGCGTAGCGGCAGGGTTTCCAGTCCCTGCAATATCAGGAAGCTGTTGAACGGGCTGATGGCAGCACCAGTATTGCGTAGCGGCACCACGCGCGCGCGGGCAATATAGGCCGCAGCGCCCAGCGCTTCGACATAATTCACGCCATGGTAGCTGGGGTCGGGCGTATTCAGGCTGGGGAAGCGCTCGGCATGCTCGCCCCAGGGAAACTTGCCGCTATCGATAATGGCGCCACCGATAGAGTTGCCATGACCGCCTATGTATTTGGTCAGGGAGTGCACCACGATATCCACACCATGCTCGAATGGCCGCGCCAGGATAGGCGTAGCCACCGTGCTATCGACGATGACCGGCACGCCATGGCGATGCGCATGGCGGCTGATGGCTTCGAGGTCAACTACATTGCCCAGCGGATTGCCGATGGTTTCGGCAAATACCAGCTTGGTTTTGCTGTCGATCAGTTTTTCCAGGGAGGCCGGGTCGCGGTAATCAAAAAACCGCACTTCGATGCCCTGCTTGGGCAGCGTGTGGGCAAAGTAATTGTAGGTGCCGCCATACAGCGTGGAGACCGAGACGATATTGTCGCCGGCTTCGGCAATGGTCTGAATGGCATAGGTGATGGCGGCCATGCCGGAGGCGAGCGCCAGCGCGCCTATGCCGCCTTCGAGCTGCGCCAGGCGTTCTTCCAGCACGGCGGTAGTGGGGTTCATGATGCGCGTGTAGATATTGCCCTGTACTTTCAGGTCAAACAGGTCGGCGCCATGCTGCGTGTTATCAAAGGCATACGAGCTAGTCTGGTAGATCGGCACGGCCACGGCCTTGGTGGTCGGGTCTGGCGAGTAGCCGGCATGGATGGCAAGGGTTTCCGGTTTCATGGGGTCTCCTGTGGTGTTGTTTTTGTGGCATTACTATAAACCCGGCGTAGCGCCGGGCTTATACCGATTGGTCAGATGCTTATAACCAGCGCAAGG
>DATMSO010000046.1:0-6658 GCA_035565335.1 Methylovorus sp. | reverse complement strand
CTGGCCAGATGTATGGTGCCAACGGCCAGGCCACGACGCAAAGTTATCTGCGGAGTGGATTACAGGCCTAGCGAACTTCCAGTTCCTCCAGAGGCGTTAAGTGTAGTTAACGCCCCGCCGCCCCGATGGGCGGTTTTTTTTGCCTGCTGTTTCCCGTTTCCTGTTTACTGACCCTGGATGTCATCTTTATTGCCAGCTTGCGACTGGTGATATTGATGGGCGAGCTTGGGGACGATATGCAAAATACCATAGGCTAGCAATGCGCTCAGGATGGCGGTGGATTCGCGTCCCATGCCTGCGGCCACGCCAATGGCGGCGGTCATCCACAAGCCTGCTGAGGTGGTGAGGCCGTGTACTTCGCCATCGTGACCATGCTTGATGATGGTGCCCGCGCAGAGAAAGCCCACGCCTGCAATCACGCCTTGTACTACCCGGCTGATGTCTGACTCGCTGAGGCCGGCTTGTATCGGCACTAGCACAAACATGGCGGCACCCAGCGCTACCAGCATGTGGGTACGCATGCCGGCAGCCTTGCCGCGAAATTCCCGTTCGTAACCCAAAAGCCCGCCCAGTAGCGCCGCAATGCCCAGGCGCAGAATCACGCGCGTGACTTCTGCACCATTTGGCAGATCGGAAAATTCCGCCACGAGCGTGCGCATGATGTCGTTCAGAAGACTATCCATCCTTCAGTTTCCTTCGCTTACTGCGCGGCAATCGTCACCGTGCGCCCGCTGGCAGCGGCCTGCAGCGTGGCGACGATGGCGCTGCAATTGGCTTTGGCATCCTGCAGGCTGAGCAACGGCGTTTTATTGTTAAGGACGCAGTCGCTGAAGTGGGCGATTTCCAGATTGAAGTGATTGCTGGGGGCGTAGGTCTCGATGTGCTTCTGGCCGTCATCGGTCCACCAGCTGATGGTGGGCACGTCGCTGGTGCCGGGCAACTGCCAGACGGTGTGGCAGATCAGCGAACCCTTGTTGCCGACAATGCGGTATTCGGACTGGCGGCTGCATTCAAAGCTCACATCAAAGTGGCCGCGTTTGCCATCGCCAAAGTCCAGAACGCCGCTCGCGGAAATATCCGCGCCGCTTTCAGCATATTTCGCCATGGCCGAGACGGCAATCGGCTCGCTGCCAAAGCAGTGGCGCAGGGTATGGATGGCATAGGGGCCGACATCCCACATGGCGCCGCCACCGTGGGCGGTATCTTTGGCCAGGCGATAGAGTCGGGCAGGGCGCATCAGGAAGGAAAAGCTGGCATGGGCATAACGCAGGTCGCCCAGCACGCCGGAGGCGACGATCTCCTGCACGCGCTGGTGTTGCGGGTGAAAGCGGTACATAAAGCCTTCCATCACCTTGAGGTTTCCGGCAGTGGCGGCGGCCTCAATGGCGGTGATGTCTTCCACGGTGAGCGCCATGGGTTTCTCGATCAGCACATGCTTGCCGGCTTGCAGGGCCTTGATCGCCCATTCGGCATGCTCGTCATTGCCCATGGGCAGGTAGACTGCTTCCACACGCGGGTCTTGCAACAGGCCATCAAGCTGGTTGTAAAGCGAGACGCCAGGCGTGCCGGGGGCGTATTTTTTCAGGGTTTCGGCGGCCGCGTCCGGACGGCGGCTGGCAATCGCGACCAGTTCGGCATTGGGTGCCGCCACAATGGCAGGCAGCAGGCGTTCATTGACGCGGGCAGCACCGAGTATGCCCCAGCGCAGGCGAGAACTTGAGCTCATGGTCAGGCCTTATGGTGGTAAGAGAAGGCTTGAATAATGGCAGAATTCGGGGCCTGCGGCTAGCTGAGCCGTTGGCTGGCGCTAGTTGGCGGCGGGTTTGCCGCTGGCGGCTGGTGCGGGTTTGGCCGATGCCGGTGCTGGTATGGTGGTGACGGTTGAGGGTGAATCTTCGGTGACGGGTGCGACGGTAGGCCGTATCACCGTGGTTTTGTCGGGGGTGATTTCGGAGACATCGGTCTGGTTGGGCATCAGCGAGTCATACAGAATCATGATGGAGACGCGACGGTTGCGCGCCCGGCCCAGCGGTGTGCTGTTGTCATCCAGCGGTTGCGAGGCGCCAAAGCCCACAGCGCTGAGGCGTTTTTCGTCCAGCCCGCTATCCTGCAGCATGCGTACCACGCTGCTGGCCCGCATGGCCGATAGCTCCCAGTTGGAATAGAACTTGTCGTTATGGATGGGCACATTATCGGTGTGGCCTTCCACCTGAATGGCGTGGTTGTTGGCTTTCAGCGCCTGGGCGATTTCATTGAGCGGGCCGCCGGCAATAGGCTCCAGCTCGGCCGCGCCGGGGGCAAACAGCAGGCTGTCGTGTATATCTACCCGCACGCCGCGGTTGTTCTGCATGACCTTGATTTTGCCCTCCAGCACCATGGGTGCCAGATGGTTGGCGAGGTCATTCGCCATGGCGGTCATGGCTTCGCGTTCGCGGCGCTGCTTGTCGTTGCGGCGCGATAGCTCCAGCGGGCGGATAAACGATGGTTGCCCATACAGACCCTTGATGTTGGCATGCTCGTTATTGCCATCGGGCGGGTTGTTGAGTTGCGGCGTGTTTTCACCGGTGAAGGCGCTGCCCAGCGAGGAGGTCAGCTCCTTGTACTTGCCCTCGTTGACCGAGGAAATGGCATACATGACCACGAAAAAGGCAAACAGCAGGGTGATGAAGTCCGCATAGGACACCATCCAGCGTTCCTTGTTGTCCTCGTCTTCCTCGACTTGTCTTCTACGCATGCTGGCTCCGCATCAGCGCAGGTAGCTATTCAGCCGCTCTTCCACCACGCGGGTGTGGTCGCCCTGGGCAATGGATACCCAGGCATTCATCAGCATTTCGCGGCGGTTGGCTTCCTGCATCACGTAACCCTTGAGCTTGCTGCCGATGGGGAGAAAGACGATATTGGCAAGGCCGACGCCGTAAATGGTGGCGACAAACGCCACGGCGATACCACTGCCGAGGCGGCTGGGGTCCGACAGGTTTTCCATGACATGAATCAGGCCCAGCACGGCGCCGAGAATACCGATGGTAGGGGCGTAACCACCGGCGGAATCCCAGATCTTGGCCGCAGTGCGGTACTGGTTTTCGTAGTAGTAGATATCAATGGCGCAGATTTCGCGGATCTTGTCGGCGGGGATACCATCGATCAACAATCGCAGGCCTTTTTTGATGAAGGGATCGGTCTCGGTATACAGCTGGGTTTCCAGCTTGAGCAGGCCGTCGCGCCGCACGGTGTGGCTCCAGCCGATGATGCGGCGGCTGAGTTCCTTGCGGTCATCGACCGGTGGTTGCACGATCCAGCGCAACAGCGAGAGGCCCAGCTTGAAACTGGCGGGCTTGCTTTGCAGCAATACCGCGCCAAAGGTGCCGAATACCACAATCAGGAAAGCGGCTGGCTGAATCAGCGAGGTAATGCGCCCGCCTTCAATCGCTTGTCCCAACAGGATGCCGAAAACGGCGAGTAAGATGCCGCCTAGGCTGCCCCAGTCCATAATTGCTCTTTCATGTAAGCGCGTAATCGAGCAATGGCTTGACTATGCAACTGGCAGACCCGTGATTCGGAGACATTCATCACGGCGCCAATTTCTTTCAGGTTAAGTTCCTGTTCGTAGTACAGGCCCATCAAAATCTGTTCGCGCTCGGGCAGGTTTTCAATGGCTTCGATCAGGGTTTCCCGAAAACTGCTATCGAGTAGGCCTTTGATCGGGTTGCCCGAATCATCTTGCAGGAAGCGGTCAAGAAAATGGTCGCCGCCTTCGGATTCGTGAAAATCTTCGTAGTAGAGCAACTGGTGGCCGCTGCATTCGCCTAGCATGTCGTAATAATCGTCCAGCGACATCTTGAGATGCTTGGCTACTTCGCTTTCGGTCGGTGGCCGTCCCAGTATCTGTTCCAGCTGATTGATGGCCCCTTCCACATCGCGCATGTTCTTGCGGATGCTGCGCGGCAGCCAGTCGGCATTGCGCAGCTCATCAATCATGGCGCCGCGTATGCGCTGGGCTGCATAGGTTTCAAACTGGGCGCCGTGCGTATCTTCATAACGATTGATCGCATCGAGCAGGCCCATCATGCCCGCTTGCACCAGGTCGTCCAGCTCAACGCTGGGTGGCAGCTTCGCCTTCAGCTGATAGGCCAGCTTCTTGACCAGCGTGGCATGCTGGTGCAGCAGGCTATCTTTCTGATTGGGTTTTCCCGTGGCCGTATACATACTTTCCTTGCTTGGGCACCTTGTCGTTTAATAGTGTGAGATGGATCACAAGCATTGCTTGTCCACATTCTACACCCGCGCCGCGCGAGCGCCAGCCCACAAGCGCTTGCACTACCATTCCGGCATGTGCAGCCACTCTTATGCAGAGTGCCCGTGTATGGGTCCCTGATCGTGAGCATTTGTAAAGCCAGCGCTGCGCTATCTTGCCCTGCGTATTATGGCCGGCTTTACAGCGTGACCGATGTTCGTTGAATCTCCGCCAGAATCGCCTGCCGGTAATCCAGTTTGCGCGCCAGCGCCTTAAAGGCGGCCGAGGCTTGCGCCATGGGGAACGCATCAATGACCACGCGGCCCAGTTTTTCTGCCCGGCTCAGGTGCTCATCCGCCGGAATCGCGCCCATGAACTCGAGGTCGATCTGCATGAAGCGGCGGGCTACCTGGGCAATATTGTCAAACACCAGCATGGCCTGGGCTTGGCTGGCGTTGCTCACCACAATCCCGAAAGAGCGGCGTCCCAGCTGGCTGCATACCTGTTTGATGAGGATGTAGGCCTGCTTGATCGACTCCGGATCGCGCGTGAGTTGAATCACAATTTCGCCATCGTTGAGCGATTGTAATGGCAGAGCGTTATTATTTAAAACAGTATCGACCAGCACGATGTCATATTCCTGCGCCAGCTTGCCGAAAATGCGGTCCAGCTGCACGCCTTCTGCCTGCTGGAACTGCATGCTGCCCTGTTTCGGTAGCAGCCGGCTAATGCGATAGCCCTGTTCGGAAAGCTTGATCGCCTTGCTCAAGGGCACGCGCTGATTGGCCACGTCGAGCAGGCTGGGCGTATTGCCGAGCTTGTAATGCGTCAGCGCATCGCCAGTGTCGGCGGTGGCATGCACGATGATGACGTTATTGCCGTCATCCTGAATCGAGGCGCCCAGATTCTTGATCAGTCTGGCCTGGGCGTTGCCGGCCATGGCAGACAACACCGACACAATGCGCGGCCGCGGGCCGGACATGATGCGACGCAGACCGGCGGCTTGATCTTCGCGGAAACTAGACATGATCGGCTCCCATGCTCAGCTTGGTGGCGACCGGCGAGGTATTGCCCATCAGGAAAGGCAGCTCGTTGTGCTTGAACTGGAACGAGGAGTTGTTCTGTGCGGCAGCGCGGAAAGCACGATGGATCAGCAGTTTTTTGTTGGCCACATGCAGGTCTTCCGGCACGCGCTGACCATTGGCCACGTAATACAGACGCAGTTTTTCGCGGATGATCACATCCAGCGCGCTGCCGATGGTGGCGGCTTCATCCAGCTTGGTGATGATGCAGCCATCCAGTTGTTTTACCTTATAAGCGCGCACCACATCGGTCAGCGTTTCGCCGGTGTTGGTGGCGTTGAGGCATAACAGCTTCTTGATAGGCTGACGTGTGCTGGATAGCATGGCGATCTGCTCGGCCACCATGCGGTCTTTCTGGCTCACACCCACGGTGTCGATCAGGATGGTGTGCTTGCCTTTCAGTTCTTCCAGTGCAATTTTCAGGTCAGCTTCGTCTTTCACCGCATGCACCATCACGCCCAGAATCTTGCCGTAGATGCGCAATTGCTCATGGCCGCCAATCCGGTAGGCATCGGTGGTGATCAGACCCAGCTTGCCGGGGCCGTGCTTCATGACAAAACGCGCGGCCAGCTTGGCGGTGGTGGTGGTCTTGCCGACACCGGTAGGGCCGATCAGCGCAAATACGCCACCGCGGTTGAGGATTTCATCTTCATTGGGGATGGCCTGCAGGTTTTTTTCCAGGATGGATTGCACCCAGGTGTTAGCTTCGGCGCTGGTGCGGTGGTCTGGCATGTTTTCGGCGATCTGACGCGAAAGCGCGGCACTGAAACCAGCCGACAGCAGCATGTTCAGCGTGTTGGATTTGACCGGGTCACGATGCTGGATATTGCCCCAGGAGATTTCCACCAGTTGCGATTCGATCACGCTGCGCATATTGCGGATTTCATTCAGCATGTCGGTGATCTGCTTGCTGGATTGCGGAGCTGCCGCCTGCGCTGGCGCTGCAGTGGTCGTCACCTTGGGGCGGGCCGTGGCTACTGGTGCAGGCTCGGCGCGCACCGCACGATACGGCTCGGCTTCCGGCATGGCCTGGCGGGCAGGGGCGGCTGGTTTTGCCTGACGCACGGGGCGTGCCTGCACAGGCTGCAGCGGCTCCATGGCGGGTGCAGGGCGGCGCTTGCTGCTTTGCACTGGCGTGTCATCGGTCATGAAGGATGCCATGTCTTCTTCCTTGAAGGCCAGAATCTCATTACCACCGTTAACAGCACGGTTAGACAGGATAACGGCATCCTCACCCAGGCTTTTACGGACCATGGCTAATGCTTCGCGGGAACTCGATGCGAAAAAGCGTTTGATGTTCATGCTTGACCTCCAATAAGGCTAGTGACACGGATAGTTTTTGAAT